>NZ_JBALMG010000163.1:0-27640 GCF_036963225.1 Bacillus sp. JJ783
AGTAAAAAGATCCGTTTATGATAAACGGATCTTTTTACTATTGCCCTAAGTTTTGAACCTTATCTTTCAAATCACGAACTTGTTCTATCGTCTGCATAAGCTCAGAGTTTTTAAACTGCTCTACATTCATTTTTCCTTCCTCTATCTTTGTCATAGATGTATCAATTAATGTATTTAACTTTTCATTATATCCGACGATTTGCTGGTGAAGATCCTTCGCTACATCCGGTGGTGTTAATTCATTAAAAGCTGGTATATCTTGTTTAATTTCAGTAAGTTTCGTTTCTAGTTCTTTTCGAGCTTCTCCATCATTAACAGCCTTTTCAGCTAATGCTGGCGCTTCATTTGCAAATGCACTTATTTCATTTACATAGTCTGTCGCTTTTTGAGCGTAATCTATGGAGTTCTTCCCTTCCTCCACTAGCGAACATCCCATCAAACCAATTGAAACTACAATTGAAAGTAACATTGTTTTTGTAAACTTCATTTTGACCTCCTAAATAATTGTCATACTTTTATTCATTTATAAACACTTTGTTTTCTTCTTATACACCTTATCACATCATATCTTACTTTTTAATCTTCCTCTTATACATTCTAGAGAAATCATTATTATCCTGTTCAACATGTACCTCGAAACTATCTTCATTTAAATATAAAAACAGACCTACTTACTTTCAGTACGTCTGCTTTCAAGGTCAGTATGATTCCCACTAATTAAAGCTTCATTCTATCCTCTTACGTGCCCTATTACCGTTACAATATCTATGTCTATATGTACACTAATAATATCTTCTATAATGTCCGTATATCCTTGACCTAAAGCTGTTCCGTAATGTAATACAATCTCTTTTTTTTCATAAACTGACTTCGGTATTGTAAAAATAAATTTCCTCATATCCCGTTCATCAGCAGGTTCCAGAATTAAAACAATGCCATCCTCTTCAAACATATAATCACGCCTTCCAACAATCCATTCACTATGGCTCAAGTATTGCCTTGAAAGGATAGGTTTTAAACACCCTTTCTAACAATATATCACCATTTCATGATCAAATAACTTATACGGCTTATATGATTTCACCACAAATACAAAAAACACAAACCTTGAACTACCAAGAATTTGTGTTTTTTTGCATTTCATTCTTATATACCTTTATCAAGCTCGTATAATCTACGATATTTCTCATTTTCTTTCAGTAGCTGTTCGTGACTACCTTGCATAGCGATTTGACCACTATCAAGGAAAATCACTTCATCTACATGTTCAATCCCTACAAGATGATGTGTAATCCAAATAACAGTCTTTTCTTCTGTTGCAGAAAACATTGTTTCTATTAAGGCTAATTCTGTTTTAGGGTCTAAACCGATAGTCGGTTCATCAAGTACAATGACCGGTGCTTCTTGCATAAGAGTTCTTGCAAATGCTACCCTTTGCCTTTCTCCGCCAGAAAACCTCTTTCCCATTTCATGCATTTTTGTTTGTAATCCATCAGGAAGAGAAGCGATGTGTGGTGCTAGCTGTGCTTTCTCTAAAGCTTTCCATATCTCTTCATCATTAGCCTCTGGTTTACCGATCCGCACATTATTTCCAATTGTCGTATCGAATAAATGTGGTTTTTGGTTTAATACAGAAATATATTTTGACAGAAAATCCGTATGAGCTTGTTCACCATTCAATATAACTTGGCCACTCACCGGACGTAGTGCCCCAGTTAACAATTTTAGTAAAGTAGATTTCCCTGTTCCACTTCTACCTAAAATAGCAATTTTCTTTCCTGCCTTTATTTGCAATGATACATCTTTTAATACGGATTCATTACTATTCGGGTAATTATACGACACATTACTCAGTTCAATATCTACATGTTTTGGTACAACGTATTCTTTATCTCCAGGTAACTCCTTACCATCATCTAAAGCGGTATCACTTTCTACGCCATTAAGCCGATGAACAGATTCTACATAAGATGGAATTCGATCAATAGCATCTGATACAGGAATAAGCACATTCGTCACAGATAATGTCATTAATACGAATGCTGCGATAACTGTAGGTGCAATTTGTTCACTTGCTGCTTGATTTCCAGTCCACAAAATCATCGAAATAACTACAATACCTACTATTAAATGAATGATACTATCTCGAATATGGTACCAGCGTTTCACTCTCTTTTCTGTCTTTAACAGCTGGACATTTTGCTCTACATACGCATTAATAAATTCATCTTTTCTACCACTCGCCTGCCAATCAGATAACCCAAATACAGCATCTGTCAATTGTTGATACAAACGATTTCTTCCTCGCTTCAAAGCAACATGATGTCGTTTCATCAAAAGTAGTGATATGAATGGAAGAAGAAAAACAATAACAGCTAACATACAAGCTGCGATAAGTGCAAATACTAAGTCAAATGCACCGATAACAAGTACGAAAATGCTATATACAACTAACGCTAATATACTAGGGAATATTGTACGTAAATATAGATTCTGTAAATGTTCTATATCATCAGACAATACACCTAGTACATCACCAGTTTGAAATCTCGAGCGTAAAAATAACGCCTGTGGTTCTACAATTCTATATAGTTTTGTCCTCATTTTTTCTAAAATTCGTAGAACGATGTCATGCCCTACTAAACGCTCTAAATAATGAAAGACAGCTTGCCCTATACTAAACGCACGCGTTGCAACTATAGGAACATATACAACCATTACATTTTCTGGTCTGAGAGCAGATTTAGAAATTAAATAACCTGAAATGAAAAGTAACATCGCACCTGAACTAACTCCAAGAAGCCCAAGGAAAATAGTCAACGTCATTCTACCTTTATTTTGCTGTATATGAGGTTTAATCCAGTTACTCATCGCTCTCCCCTCTCTTCCCTATGAAAATGTAATGTCTCATTCTTTAAAAGCTCTTCATATGTTCCACTTTCTTTAATTTCCCCTTTATTTAAAATAAGAATATGATCCATTTGCTTCATCCAATGGAGACGATGCGTTGCAAGAAATACTAACTTACCTTCAAACAGACGTAACATCGATTGCTTTATTTCAAATTCAGTTTCAATATCAAGATGTGCTGTAGGTTCATCTAATAAAATGATTGGCTTTTTACTTAAAAGTGCACGTGCCATAGCGACACGTTGTTCTTGTCCGCCACTAAGCATACGTCCACCTTCTCCAATCCTTTCGTACATCCCATGTGGTAATGATGCAACGAGCGAACGAAGGCCCACTTCATTTATAACTCTCTCAACCTCTTCATCAGGTGTATTCGTTTCATAGAAACAAATATTATCTTTTAACGAAAGTGGAAAAATATAAGGTTGTTGCGGAATATAAGCAATATTTTTTTGCCAATCTTCTCGAGTAGATTCATCAATTTCCACACCATTTACTAACATCTTCCCACCCGAAGGAGGGAGAAATCCTGCTAACACATCGATTAACGTTGATTTCCCTGCCCCACTTTCACCAATAATGCCTATAGCACCTTTACCTTGCCAAGTAAAATCAATTCCCTCTAATATAGCCTTTTCAGATTCATCATTATTTACTTTTACATCTTGTAATTTCAAACTACTAGAAGAATTCCATACTATATCTACATTTGAATCTTTCTTTTCTATTTCTTTTTGTTTCTGTAAAATTTCTTCTATTTGCTCCATTGCAAGTTGTCCATCTAATGTAGCATGATAATTCGCTCCAACTTGTTTTATCGGCAGAAAATATTCCGGCGCTAAAATTAAAATCGTAAGAGCTGGTAACAGTATAATTGTCCCATCTATTAACCGTATCCCTAATCCAACTGCTACAAATGCAATTGATAAACTCGTAAAGAAATCTAATGCAAAAGAAGAAAGAAAAGCAACTCGCAAAGTACGCATCGTCGCTTTTCTATATCGTTTACTTACTTTTTCAATCTTTCCTTCGTGCTGTTTACTTTTCCCTAAATACTTTAATGTTTCTAATCCTTTTAACGTATCTACGAAATGATTAGAAAGTACACGATATGTTTCATATTGGCTATCCGCCATTTTCTGCGCTGCTAATCCTAGAAGGATCATAAATATAATCACAATTGGAATCGTTACAACTAAAATGATTCCAGACTTAATGTCCAGTGTAAAAACATATAGAACAATTAGTCCTGGTACGATACTACTTCTAATCATTTTAGGAATTGTTAATTCAATATAAGTTTTAAATTTCTCAATACCTTCTATCGATAAAGTAACCAGATGGCCAGTCCCATTCGTTTGGACAAATCTCGGCCCTAATGTAAAATATGCTTCTATTAACTGTTTACGTAATGCCAATCCTGTTTTTTCAGCGAAACGCTCAACCAATATTTGCGATGCTCGCACCAACATTTGGCGTGCTGCAAACATGATTCCAAAATAAACAGTTTCATTTAGCACAGCTTGCACTGTTTCTCCATGAAATAAAAATGTGATTGCTCGTGCTAAAAACACTGTCTGTGCAATAATACTACACGCCTCTAAAATGCTAATAAGACTTAAAGTTACATATAAAACTCGGCTACCAGGATACGACGGAAGTCCTCTTTTTCTTTTCATTAGTACTCCAAATCTTTGTCTGACTTAACAGGTTGTCTAAATACATAGAAACTCCATATTTGACTACCGATAACAAATGGTAAAATAGCAAGAGAAAAATAGCTCATCAGTTTTAATGCATAAGGTCCTGATGCCGCATTATAAATTGTCAAATCATTTACCGCTCCTAATGAGCTAATCATGACACGCGGGAACATACCGATGAACACACTTGCACTTAGCAAAATGATTGTTAAACTTGTCATAAAGAAGGCCCAACCATCTCTTCTTCTTTTATTTAATAAAGTAGAAACAAATAGCGCTACAAAAGCTCCAATTGGAACCATTAGCCACTCTGAACCATGTGCGGTGAAAATATCTGTTTTCCATAACCCTACAGCTGCAAAAACAAGAAGTGTTATTAATGCAAAAGGTGCAATCTTTGTCGCGGCAATACGTGCGCGTTCTCGTAATTTTCCTGTTGTACGTATAGTAAGGAATTGCAAACCATGAACAATACATAGAAGAAGAAACATAACTCCTCCAAGTAATGCAAATGGGTGAAGTAATTTCATGAATCCGCCTACCATATTTTTACTTTCATCAATTGGTACACCTGTCATAAAGTTTGCGATTGCAACTCCCCAAAGTATAGGAGGTAACATACTTCCAATAAACATGCCCCAATCCCAGAAACTTTTCCACTTATGGTTTTCTATTTTCGCACGGAATTTAAAGGAAACACCTCTTATAATTAATGCAAGAAGCATAAACACAAACGGAATATAGAACCCACTAAATAAAGTTGCATACCAATGCGGAAATGCCGCAAACATAGCGCCACCAGCACAAACAAGCCATACTTCATTAGCGTGCCAAAACGGTCCAATTGTATTTAAATATATACGCTTTTCCAAATCATTCTTCCCTAAAAACCTTGAAACGATTCCTACACCAAAATCGAAACCTTCAAGTACAAAGAAGCCAACGAATAAGGTTGAGATAATTAGAAACCACAACTCATTAAGAGATAACATACTCTTCCTCCTTATCAAATGGATCATGGCTCTGATAATCCTTTTTCGTTTTCTTATTCGCATGTCCTTTAATGATACGAACGAATAAGTAAACAGTAATGCCTCCAATAATTACATATAGTGATGTGAATGAAACAAGAGAGAATAATACTTCTCCAAATGAAACATTTGGAGATACTGCATCTTCTGTTTTCATAACACCGAAGACAACCCAAGGCTGACGTCCCATTTCAGTCATAATCCAGCCTACTGTATTTCCGATAAACGGTAGTGCAATTGCATATACCATTAATTTTAAATACCAAGTTTTTTCAGCTAAACGATCTTTTCTTGATAAGAACCAGCCGTACACTCCTAGAAGAAGCATGAATGTTCCACTCATTACCATCGCTCTAAAACTCCAGAACATAGTATGTACTGGCGGAATATAATCTCCAGGTCCATATTTTTCTTCATATTGTTTTTGAATTTGATTCATTCCTTCTACTTGACCGCTAAATTTATCGTATGACAATAGACTTAGCATATAAGGGATTTGAATTTCAAACGAATTTTCTTTCTTCTCTGTATCAATTTTTGCAAATACTGTAAATGGCGCTGGATCCTCACTCGTATTCCATAATGCTTCAGCTGCTGCCATTTTCATCGGATGTGTCTTAATTAAATTTTGCGCTTGTGCATGGCCGAAAAATAATACCAATGCTGTTGAAATTGTTCCAACAACGATAGAAACTCGAAAAGACTTCTTAAACACCTCAGTCTCTTGTTGTTTTGCGATTTTCCATGCACTAACACCAGCAATAAAGAATGCGCCTGTTGCAAGTGCCGCTGTAATTGTATGTGGGAATTGCACCCATAGTTGTGGATTTTGAATAATCGCCAAGAAATCATTCATCTGTGCACGTCCATCTGCAGCCATTTCATATCCTACTGGGGATTGCATAAATGCACTTGCAGTTAGAATCCAAAATGCTGATAACATTGTTCCTATTGAAAGGAGCCAAATACATAAAAGGTGAACTCGCTTCGGAAGTTTATCCTCACCGAATACCCATAAACCTAGGAATGTAGACTCAATGAAAAATGCTAATAAACCTTCAATTGCCAGTGATGGTCCGAAAACATCACCTACAAAACGTGAATATGTTGACCAGTTCATACCAAACTGGAATTCTTGTAAAATACCTGTTACAACACCTACTGCAAAGTTAACAAGGAATATTTGTGTCCAAAACTTTGTCATTTTCTTATAAACTTCTTGTCCCTTTACCACATACAACGTTTGCATTAACGCAATGATAAAAGCTAAACCAATAGATAGCGGAACGAAAAAGTAATGAAAAATCGTTGTAGATGCAAATTGTATTCGTGCCAATTCGAGCGTTTCCATGCTAAAGTCACTTCCTTCATAATTTTTCATATCGTAATATCGATTGAATTGTATGAATTCACTTCATAACGAACAATTCAATCATTTGGAAATACAAAAAGATAAATTCGTTTATGTACTTTCTGAAAATATAGATTGTCAGTTTTTTAGATAATTACAAAAGAACTTTCTTCATACGATTTACCTTTTCACTATTTCAGTAGTGTTTTATTCGCTAATCGAATTGTATAATATACTTACATAATAAATTCAGGTGATTTTTGACGTATTATTGACAGGATTTTGTCTGAAATATGTCTTTTGTAATTTTTTTGAATTAGATTTCTCACATTTAAAAAACGTATTTTTCAAACATATAACATACTCTTATATCAATTATTATTACGTTTTTCTCTTCATACGCTTGACTTTCCTGTCAAAAAATGTCCTTGAATCAAACCTGAAAATATGCTAGATTTTTGTCAAGAGAAAAGTGTATTTCCAAAATTCAAATCAACAATATTGTTATTCACAAATAGAAAAAAACTCCCCTTTCTCTAGACATAAAATTCATTTTTTTGTCATTTTTTCAAACTGACTAAATAAAAAAGTACCGAGAATAGATTATATTCCCGGTACTTTTTTCATTATTTCGTTGTATATTTTCTAACAGCCGGCATAATTTCAGTAGCAATTAATTCAATGTTTTTCTCAATCTTATCAAATGGTACACCACCAAAATCAATCTGTGCCATAAAACGTTGCTGTCCAAATAATTCATATTGGTAAAGCATTTTTTCAATAATTTGTTGCGGGCTACCAATCATTAACGCGTCACGGTGATCTACTGCATTAGTAAATTGTTGTTTCGGATACCCACCACCGCGTAGTGCAAGCATACCAGCATTAATATGAGGATAATATTCACTACGTGCATCTTGTGAATTTTCTGCTGTATAAAATAAACTTGTTGTCGCAATTGGTAGTGTTGCTGGATCAAAACCATTTTGCTCAGCAGCTTCACGATATGCATCAACCGAAACTTTAAAATTAATAGCTGGGCCACCAAGTGTCGTAAGCATCATTGGTACACCTGCGTGCCCTGCCTTAATCGCACTAGCAGGTGGCCCTCCGACAGCACGCCAAATTGGCATATTGTTATTTTTAGCTCTCGGTATAATTGCCGCATGTTCAAGTGGCGTTCTAAACTGCCCTTTCCATGTTACACTTTCTTCTTTATTTATTTTTAATAAAAGATCCATCTTCTCTTCAAATAGTTCTTCATAATAATTTACATCGTAACCAAGTAAACTATATCCCCCAATACGAGATCCACGACCAGCAACGATTTCAGCACGACCATTAGAAATTAAATCAATTGTAGCAAAATCCTCATATACACGAACCGGATCTGACGTACTTAATACTGTTGCAGAACTCGCGATTTTAATATTTTTCGTAGCTTGTGCAATAGCTCCTAAAATAACTGTATGAGCTTGCGTTGTAAAATGCGCTTGATGACTTTCACCGACAGCAAACACATCAATTCCAGCTTCATCTGCTAACTTAGCTGTTTCAATTAGTTCATGAATTCTTTTTTCTGCACTTATTTTCGAACCATTATGTGGATTTAAAATATGATCTCCAATTGAATATAATCCAAATTCAATTCCTTTACTTGTATCAATACGGTATTTTTCCATAGTTGCTCTCTCCCTTTTAATCAAGTGGTATTAATTTCTCTTCAATCTCTTTTCTTCTCTCTTCTAAAAATGGTGGTAAATCCAGCTCTTTTCCTAATTTTTCAATTGCTGAATCCACTGTAAATCCTGGTCCATCCGTCGCAATCTCAAATAAAATGCCATTTGATTCACGGAAATATAAACTTTTAAAATAAAAGCGATCGATAATGCCTGTTGATTGGAACCCTTTATCTTTCACCGCTTCATTCCAATAACTCAGTTCTTCATCATTTTTCACACGAATAGCTAAATGATGAATACTTCCTTTTCCAGGTCGTTCACTCTCTCCTTCTTGCTGTTTCACCAAAATTTCTCCAAAAGATTGACCAGCAATAGATTGATAAATCCCCTCATCGTCTGAACGAGATACTTCTTTATAACTAAACAAGCCTGTTAATGTTTTTGATAATTTATTTAAACTGCGCACTGTCATTTCAACTGTTCCCATACCTAAAATACGATGATTCTGCTCTACAGAAGATTCATCCCATGCAGTCCAATATTCAGGCACCTCTTCACCGTTATTATTTAACAGCACTAACCGTAGGCCATCTGGATCTTCAAAGTGCAGTGCGTCTCTTCCGGCGTAAGTTGTAATTTCCCCATGCGCCACCTGGAGCGACTCAAAACGTCTCTTCCAAAATGTAAGACTTTCTATTGAAGGTACGAGCAAGCCTATTTGTGTTATTGCATTTGTACCACGGATTGTTCTTCCTACATTCGGCATTTCAAAAAATGATAATTCAGTTCCAGCACTCCCTGTTAAATCGCCATAAAACAAATGATACATAAATGGATTATCTTGATTGACTGTCTTTTTCACTCGGCGTAATCCTAATACTTTTTGATAAAAATCATTATTTGTTTTCGCATTTTTTGTCACCATAGAAATGTGGTGATGCCCTGGAATTGTATACATAATATTTCCTCCTCTAACCATCACTTGATTAGTCAATTGATAGTGTAAAAAAAATTACTCATGTGGTAATTCTTTTTTTTCACTATGCTTATGAACTTTTGTCATTAACGCGTATAGTATTTTCTGTTCTTCCTCATCTAATACATCATCAAAAAAGGATGATTGGAATGCAAGTTGCTCTGGCAATGCTCTTTCTAACACTGCTTCACCCTTTTCAGTAAGGCTAATCATTTTCGTTTTCCAATCTTGTTTACGTACTATATACTCTTCTTTTTCAAGGCGTGTTAACATTCTAGAAATACCACCTTGCGTCACAGTAACTTTTTCTGCTAACTCCATTTGTGTAAGGGGCTGATAAATCCGTATTTGCATAAGTACATCAAATTGAGCTGTCGTCAAATCAAAACGTTTCAAAAACTCATTTGACATTTGATTACTTTGGTTCGTAAATCGTATTAAACGTAACCAGATTAACGATCCTATCGTATTTTCACGCATATATTGTCACTTCCTATCGTGAATCTTACTATCACTTTACCACTCAAGTGATAGTAATGCAAGTAGAAATATGTAAAAAACACCTCCCAAAATCATTATTCTTAACTTTCCATTTCATTCATTGCTATATTTAAAGCTGCCACAGCTTTTGGCCAACCAACGTAAAAAGCCATATGTGTTATTAATGCAACTAATTCATTCTCCATCATCCCATTTTGTTTAGCTAGCTTCAGATGAAATGGTAATTGTTCTGTATTACCAAGACTGATTAGTGCCGACAATGTACATAAGCTTCTTTCTCTTAATGTTAAAGTGGCATCCCGCCACACTTCTTCAAACAATATCTCTTCACTATAATGAGCAAATGCAGGTGCCATTTCTCTCATTTTCTTTTGAATATAAAATTCAATTGGTTCATTCATCATTTTACTCCCCCTTCCTCTTCACTAGTTGTGCCACCCCTTGACCAAATGACCAGTTTTCAGCAGCTGTCTCATTTAGTGTAATAAAAATATCAGCGCTACCGATACTTGAATATTCAGATGCTTTATGTGATATCGATTGATATAACTCTCTTTTCTGCTTTATCGTTCTTCCTGGTCCACATGTAATAGAAACATGCATTATGTTCTCTGTTCTCTTTTCTTCTTGCTCTAACAAATAATATGGATTATAAAAAAATTCGTTTAGTCGATAAGGTAAAAACATTTGAAAATAATCATTTTCAGGGATGTTAAAATGATCAATTAATGACAGATGAATACATTCACTTATCTTTTTCAACGTTTCTTTATTTAATATATTTTCAGGATAATAAACGTTTACAAAAGGCATATATTCTCATTCCTTTTTCTTATTTTGGCATTCAAGAAGATTTTATTGTGAAATGTGTAAAATCTCATATATTGTAACATTGTCCATTACATCTATTTCAGGCTTCTCATTATAAAAATTGAATTGACTATAACCCCATTTATCTGGATTATAAACTATTACATTACCTAAACACTTTTCTGTATTTTGTACATTTTCGTTCATTGTATTTAATTGAGTACCAATCAATGATTTACTTTGAGAGATACTTCCTTCACATTCAACAACATATCTACTTTTCTTAAAATCATCACTTAGATTAACAACTAAAGGAACACCTATATTTATTTGTTGCCATCCAAATGATTGTAAAATATTATCGTAATATCCTTCAAAGATAAATTTATTCATCCCTTCATGACTATTCCAAATATATAAAGGTGCATAACAATTATAGAAATTCCCATTCTTACCCGCCTCAGCAATTAAATAGGCTTTAAAATTCAGTTCTTGAAAACCATCTGTTTTATACCCATTAGCCTTTACCCTTTTCCTAATAATCTCCATGTCATAATTCTTTGGCAATATGACCTTATATTGCATTCCAATCATGTTTATCACTCACTTTCGATATTATATACATAATGATAAATCGATGTTGGATCGGTGTAAAATAGGTATAAATTATGCTTGCTATCATTTATAATGATACCGTATAAGGGGCTGAAATGAATGGAAATAAATGATCTTATCATATTTAAAACTGTAGCGAATGAGGGCTCTATTAGTAAAGCTGCTAAAGAGTTAGGTTATGTTCAACCAAATGTAACTGAGCGAATCAAAAAATTAGAACAAGAATTAGAAACAGCTTTACTACATAGAGATAACAAAGGGGTTTCACTGTTACCTTCAGGTGAAATTTTATTAGATTACACTAGCAAAATATTAACTTTATTAGAAGAAGCAAAAAATGAAATTAAAATGAGTTGTACATCTTATCGAATAGCGACGTCACAATCTATTTTAACTAATTATTTGAGTACGCGTATTAAAGAAAATTTCAGGAATTATCAAATATACATAGAAAGTAGTAGTCATTTGCAAAAACTGCTACAAAAGCAAAAAGTTGATATGGTCATAACTTATGAGGATTATCCTGACGTAGCGTTTAAAAAAGTATTCACCACTTCAATTTCTGTAGGCTTATTAAAAACGAAGGAACAGTGTACCATTGACTTTTCAAAAGAACTTTTCTTTGTTAGTAACGACAAAAAGTGCCCTTTTAGAAATATGACAATACAATTTCTAAAAGAAAACAATCTATCTCAGCATCAACTTCAACAGTTAGATTCTTATTCGCTTATTGAAGAATTCATCGCTGAGGGGAACGGGATAGCCTTTTTACCGATTAGAAATGATAAATTAGCACCAATTGAAGATATGCCAATAGAAAACCTATCTATTAATTTTTTTACGCATCGAGAATTAGAAAAAAAGATTCCCATTGAACTATTCAATTAAAACAATTGACTTTTTTAAAAATATCAATTTCATGAATTACATAAGCCAGACTTCTCTTTCTAGAAATGAAAAATCCCTCCTTTAACTTATCTAAAGGAGGGGGTTTCATACTATAACTTCACTTAAAACCTTTTCCACCCATTTTTTACATGTTCTGTTCCACCCCTGCACTCTTCTCCTTCTTACCCCTTTTAAAATTCTTCAACTTCTTAATCGTTCCAACTAATCCTTTCGGAAAAACTAGTAGCACGATAATATATAATAAACCAAGTATAATCGTCCATCTTTCAAAAATCGGATACTCCGTCGCTAGTTCTGATAAATAGTATTTCAGTGATTCAATAATCCCAGCTCCAGCAATTGCTCCGATTAACGTTCCTACTCCCCCGATCATTGTCATCAATAATGCGTTTAGCGTCATTTCAATTGAAAATACCGTCGTATTTACAAAACGCAATGTGATAACGAATAAACCACCGCTAATTGCCGCTACTACTCCTGCCACTACACTTGCGATAATTTTATAATGGAGAACTTTATATCCAAGCGCTTCAACACGTTGTTCATTTTGTGAAATTGCATTTAATACTTTTCCAATAGAAGACTTTGTGAAAAGACGTAACAAAATGAAGATGCTGATTAAACATATAAGTGTTACGTAATAATACGTAAAACGATCACGGAATATATCTGGTACACGAAATGTAAATCCATCTCCTCCGTGAGTCAGCGAACGCCATTTTTCAGCAAGTACAAAAAACAGCTGAGAAATAGCGAGCGTTAACATTGCATAAAAATGACTTTTCAAGCGTAATGAAAGCATACCGATTATATAACTAACGATAGCTGATATAATAACAGCGGCTGCTATTCCTATAAAAAAGTTCATTATAGACACCCCTTGCCGATCAAATAAGAGTGCCACACCATACGCCCCTATTCCAAAGAACATACAATGACCGAATGAAACAATACCCGTATATCCAAGGAGAACATCAAAACTCATAGCGAAAATAGCAAAGATGAAGATCTGAGTGAACAAAATTAACAAGCTCCGTGAATCATTTACGAATGGAAATACACTTAAACAAATGAGCATAAAAACTCCGAAGTATACTTTAATTCGACCCGATATGCTGTTCACCATGTCACCCCTTTTCACCAACGAGTCCCGTCGGCTTCACTATTAAGAAAAATAGTAACATTAACATATTAATTGCAAGAGATAAATCTGGTATAAAATACGCTGTAAAAGCACCGGCTAATCCGACGATTAAAGAAGCTAGAGCTGAACCTTGTACACTACCTAACCCTCCAATTATTACTACTATAAAAGCTAAAATCGCATACTGCATGCCCATCTCGGCGAAAATAACGCCTGAATATGGTGCAAGTAGGAAACCACCTAATGCTGCCATCCCTGCTCCTAATAAAAAGACAAACGAGAATATCGCTTTTACGTTAATTCCGAGAGCTTGAACCATCTCTTTATCCATTACACCAGCGCGAATCATAAGTCCTATCTTTGTTTTTTTCAGCAGCAATAGTAAAGCGATGTAAATTAGTATCCCAACTAAAATAACGAATAAGCGATATTTTATTAAGATAACTCCTCCAAATGTAAAACTTCCTTGAAGCCATAACGGTAATTTTGCAGCAATTGGATTAGGACCCCAAAATATTTTGATGCACTCGCTAAGAACGAGCATTCCTCCGAGTGTAACGAGAAGCTGCCGAACATGGTTTCCATACACTGGTCTAATAAGAAATCTTTCTAAAATGAAACCAAGAAACATACCCATAGCGACTGCGCCAATTAGCGCTAATAAATAACTATCTGTCATATTAAATAACCAAACGCCTGTAAATGCTCCCCATGCAAATAAACCGCCATGCGCAAAATTTAGTACGCTCATTAAACCGAAAATAAGTGATAGACCAGACGCTAATAAAAAAATAAGCATCCCTGTCGAAACGCCGTTTACAAATAAGTTAATTAGCACATCCACGTTCTATCCCCCCGTATCAATGTTAAGAAATACCTAAATACTTATGACATGTTTCCTTATCCTCTCGCAGTTCCTCCATGAAACCGTTATGCACAATACGCCCATTATCCATAATGTAAAAATAATCACCGATTTGACTAGCCATCATAAAATTTTGTTCAACAAGTAAAACAGTCGTTTTTCCCTTCATTTTCAAAATAGCTACCATTAATTTTTCTATCATAATTGGAGATAGCCCTTTACTCGGCTCGTCAATAAGCAATAGTCCATCACTATTAATAAATGCTCTTGAAATTGCCAGCATTTGTTTTTGTCCCCCACTTAATAGCCCACTTTTTTTATACCAAAATTGCTTTAAATCCGGAAATAGTTCGAGCATCCATTCTATCTTCTCTTCAGCTTCTTCCCCATTTTTTCCCCTAGCAAGTGCGAATGTCTCTTCTACTGTTAAATCATGAAAAATACCTTGATTTTCTGGTACATAACCTATACCTTTTCTTGAAATTAAATGTGTAGATAATCCATTTACTTTTGTGTTATCATAATAAACTTCTCCATTTGCTATCCGGTGAAACCCCATAACCGACCGCAATGTTGTTGTTTTTCCAGCTCCATTTCTTCCAAACAATACTGTAATCGTTCCCTTCTCAACCGAAAGAGACACTCCTTGTAAAATATGAAACTGATCTAAATACGTCTCTATATTATTCACTTGTAGTAGTGCCACTGTATAATCCCCCTAAATAAGCACTTTGTACTCGCTCGTCTTTCATCATTTCTTCCGGCAATCCTTCAGCCAATAACTCACCATGAAATAAAACGATAAGATGATCTGATAAATCTAGCACCATATCCATTTTGTGTTCGATAAGTACGATTGTGCTCTCTGGATTCCTTTTAATATTTTCGATTACTTGTAATATAGCTGGAACTTCCTCAACTGAAATACCTGCTGTCGGCTCATCTAGTAGTAATACATCTGTCTTTAATGCTAACAACATAGCAAGCTCTAACTTTCTTTTTTCTCCGTGAGCTAAATCTTTTGCTAATACCCCCTCTTTCTCGTGAAGTAGTACTGTTTTTAAAAGGCGTCTCGCCTCTCCAGTTTGCTGCTTTAACTTGGCTGCATTCGGAAAGAAACTGTAATAATCCTGAACAAACGATTGAACACTTAGACGCACATTTTCAAGTACTGTTAGCTCTGGAAAAATATTTGTCAACTGAAAAGAACGACCAATGCCCAAGCGCGTTCGATCTGAAATTGATAATTTTGTAATATCCTGTCCTTTAAAATAAACTTCACCTTTCGTCGGAGAAATTTGCCCACTTAGTAAATTGAATAGTGTTGTCTTTCCAGCACCATTCGGTCCAATAATTGAAATGAGCTTTCCTTTTTGTACCGTTAAATTAACATCCTTAATAACATGATGATCCCCAAAAGATACACAAAGATTTTTCGTCTCTAACAAATGTGTCATGAAATCCCTCCCACTGAAAGCCATGTTATGAAAGAAATAAGTATAAAGAGGGTATCCCCTCTTTATACAAAAACAACAGAAAATTCAGTCTATTTTTTTTTGAACAGACGGTTCTGTTTCTTTCATTGTTAATTCTCGTTCTAACACTGGTACTGGGTAATCAACACCCTCTTGCTTTTTCAGCGTTATAGAATAAAGAGTTTGTAATGCTTGATGATCCTTCTCTCTAAATTTCATCTTTCCTTTCGGTGTCTCAAATTCCATCCCTTCCATTTTCTTAATAAGTGTATCTACATCTGTATCGCCCTTCGTTTTCTTTACAGCTTCGACGATAGAAATTGCTGCTGACATTCCTCCTGCTGTAAACAGATCTGGAACAGCACCATTAAAACGTTTTTTATGTTCTTCTACTAGCCAATCGTTCACCTTATTCTTTGGAAGTGAGTGATAATAAACGGAAAACCCTTGCATCCCTATTAGCGCATCCATCGTTTTTAATGCTGGTATATCAGGTGCACCAGTAGAAATTTTAATACCTTGCGCTTCTACATTCATATCTTTCAACTGTTTCCATGGTGAATTCGCACCTGCCCAAACGATAAATAGATAATCTGGTTTTGAGCTAATAATATTTTGAATATTCGCAGTGAAATCAGTTGCATTCGTATCCGCGTATTGCTCGTTTACAATATTTGCACCTAATTTCTTCGCTCCAGCTTTAAATGCAGCAATCCCCTCACGACCGTAAGCATTATCTTGTGCTAGCGTTGCTATTTTCACATCTTTTTTAGCAATTGCCGCAGCACCAGCAATTGCATCTTGAGATGAATTTCTACCAGTCCTAAAAATATATTTATTCCAGTTCTTCCCGGTAATACTATCAGCAACAGCTGGTTCTACAACCATTATTTTTTCATATTCTTCAGCTAGTGGTAAAACCGCTAATGTATCACTTGAACTAGATGATCCGACTAAAAAGTCAACTTTCTCCTCTTCTAATAACTTTGTAGCTTTTTTAACTGCTACATCTGCTTTCGTTTCTGTATCTTCTACAACAAACTTAATCTTCTTTCCTTCTACTTTCCCTGTTCCACCAGTTGCATAGTCTAACCCTAATTCAAATCCATTTACCGTTTGTTTTCCATATGATTCTAATGGACCTGTTAACGAAGCAAGAACCCCTACCTTAATCGTTTTTTCATCTTCTGTACTTGTCTTCTTTCCTGAACAAGCTGCCGTTACTAACAATGAACCTAAAACACAACCAGTCAACATCATTTTGAGCCATTTACGTTTTTTCATCGACATTGTGATTCCCCCCATACTTTACTTTCTGATAGAATCAAACACGCCAAAGTACACCATCTGTAATTATGACTTTTTCTTTAAACAAAAATAAACCAGGTTGTTAATATTAATGTATTTTCTCCGATTTCCATTGAATACCTTTACAATTTGATATAAATATTTAATTCCTATATATACAAGCATTCCCACACTATTAAACTTCTATCCTTTCTAACAAGTATTTTGAGTCTCCAGTATTAATTTGCTTTCTTAAAAAATTGAATTCTTTGGAGTAAACCATCTGTAATTATTATATTTCCTTGGCTATCTACATCTATTCCTTGTGGTGAGAAAAACTGCCCTGACATACCATTAAAACTTCCAAAAGACTCTAAAAAGATTCCATTTTCATTATAAATATTCACACGATTATTAGAAGTATCTGTGACATAAACCGTATTATTTATATCAATTTCAATTCCTATTGGCAAAAAGAGATCTCCTGGACCCTCTCTCCAATTTTCTAGTGGATCTAAGTTTCCTGCCCCATGATTTGTACCCCATTTAGTAAGAAATTTACCATCGTTATCAAATTTTTGAATCCTATTATTGATCCGATCAACAACATAAACATTATCTTTTGAATCAATTGCTAATTGCATAGGTTGAGAAAACTCTCCCTCTCCACTTCCCTTTCTCCCCCACTCTTTCATATATACAAAGAATGGATTAAATTTTTGAATACGATTATTTTCTGAATCAGCTATAAATATGTTTCCTTTACTATCAATAGCTATTCCAGATGGAAATTGAAAAAATCCTGGTAATACTCCAAATGAACCATATGAAGCAAGCACTATCCCTGAATTAGTAAACTTTTGGATACGATGATTTACAGAATCAGATACATACACATTATTGTAACGATCCATTGCAATTTGTCTTGGAACAAAAAACTGTCCTGGAAGACTTCCGAATCCAAGTGGTCCACCAGCACCAAATAAACTTCCCCACTTCCCAACAATCTTTCCAGATATATCATATTTTAAAATTCGATGATTAAAGGAATCAGATACAAAAACATTCCCATTCGTGTCTCTTTCAACATCATAAGGTCCTGAATATTGTGTATTTCCACTCCTTTCATTACCTATGATTTTCTTCATTATCGCTGTTAAACCTACCTCATTATATAAAAGTACACGATTATTTCCCGTATCCGTAATATAGATATTTCCTTGACCATCCGGAAGAACTTGATTGGGATAAACAAACTGAAAAAAGTTACCTACTGTATATAAAAATTGATCTTTATTTGTAAATTTCATTATCCGATTGTTATATGTATCTGCTACATATAGCGATCCAGATATTGAATCGAAATTTATTCCTCTTGGATGATAGAATTGATATGGGCCTAAACCTGCAATTCCATTTCCGATTACTCGCTGAAACTCCCCGTTTTTATCAAACACTTGAATACGATTGTTATATGTGTCTGCAATATAAATCTCATCTTGTTTATTTATCGCGATTCCTTGTGGTAAAGCCAATTCTCCATTCGCCTTTCCATAATTCCCGATTGTTTGAATATACTGCCCATCCGGGCTATATTTTTGAATACGATGATTGTATTCATCCGTAATATAGTAATTGTTATCGCTATCTACTGCAATTTCCCTAGGAAACGAGAACTGCTCATTTCCTTGACCTTTCGTGCCCCAACTTTTAATAAATTGAAACTGATCATTAAATTTTTGAATACGATAATTCGCTGTATCCGCAACTAAAATATTACCTTCTTTATCAACAGCAATACCAAATGGCATATTAAACTGCCCCGGACCTTCACCTAAAGTTCCTATAGCGTCAACAACTTCTCCATTCTTATCTATTTTCACAACCCTATTATTTCCCATATCAACAACATACAAGAATCCTTTTGCATCCCTTGCCATTGCCACAGGCGTCCTTAATAACTTAGAAGTATCTAGCTCACTCCCCCATGATTTCACATATTTTACAGCTGAGGCACTTCCTACAGAAGTAAACATTCCTAGACTCACAGTAACAATGAA
The DNA here is from genome assembly GCF_036963225.1 of Bacillus sp. JJ783. NCBI lineage: Bacteria > Bacillati > Bacillota > Bacilli > Caryophanales > Bacillaceae > Bacillus > Bacillus sp. JJ783. Next base: position 19,320 of record NZ_JBALMG010000163.1, read on the forward strand.
AAAACAACATATAATTTTTTTTATAAAATCCATGCTTACTACCACCTAATCACAGTAGCTGCCCAAGTATACCCAGTACCTGCACTAACCGCTACTGCAATATCTCCAGGCTGTAATTTCCCTTGTTCATTTGCAATGTGAAGACCGATACACGGATCAAGCGCTGACATATGCCCATGATGATCTAAATATACAACTTGTTCTTCTACTAATCCCAATCCTTGTAACAATTCTATTAACATAGAACGTTTTGTATGCAGTGGTAATAATACTTTAATATCTTTGGGAGTTAATCCACTTTTTCTTAACGCCTCCCGAATAACCTTTTCAAAATTAGGAGTTGAAACCAGATCTAAACGTTCTTTCATACTAATAGGATCTATTACATCGATATAATGTTGTCGATTCTCAACCGTATCATAGCTAGCAATTTGTTTCGATCCACCTGCTGGAATACGTACATCTTCATGAAATGAACCATCCGTTATAATAGCACTTCCTAATATTTCACCGTTGCTAGCGCCTTTTTTTACTAAGGCTGCACTTCCGCCATCAGCGAAATTAAACATGAAACGTGAGCGTGGATTATCATAATCTACAATTTGAGATTCTTTACATCCACCTACTAATAATATGTTTTCAATTGATTTATCAGAGTAGAGCATATCTTTTGCGACTTTGAGAGCAATTGGAAAGCAAGAACTAACATTCATAATTTCAAAAGCATAAGCATTCTTCAATCCAAGTTCATGCTGAATTTTTGGGGCACTAGACCATACGTGGTAATCTTTATGTGGACTGCCAAAATAAATGACTACATCAATAGATTGAGGATTAACTTGTAGTAATATTGGCTTTGCAGCAGCAATAGCTAAATCTGATGCATGCATCGTTTCGTCTGCGACATGCTTTTCATATAGCCCAAATTTTTCTATAATAATATTCTCAGGGATACCTGTTTTTTTAGATAGGTCTGCAGCTGTCTCTACGCCTTTTGGGAAGAATACTCCTGTCGCTTCAATCCCGATATTCATTAGACTACTCCTCCTTCTTTTGGCACCATCATAGTAGCTACACCTGTTAAAACTAAATCTCCTTTTTGATTATGACACTCTGTTAACAATTTTATTACTCTCTTTTCGATAATAAACTCTTGTACTGTAGCCGTAGCTGTAATCGTATCTCCTATAAAAACTGGTGTTGTAAATTTAATAGTTTGTTCCATATAAACAGAACCCTTTCCTGGCAAATGTACTCCTAACAATTGTGATAATAGACTAGAAGTTAATAAACCATGTGCTATTCTTTGATTAAATCTAGTTTGTTTCGCATACTCATGATCAATATGGATTGGGTTAAAATCCCCACTTAAACCTGCAAATAGTACAAAATCTGTTTCTGTTATTGTTTTACTACAAGATGCTTGTTGCCCAGCGCTATATTTGGTCATCCCTTCACCTACTTTTCAATTGATTAGCTAACTGTACTTTTTGAATTTTACCAGTTGCATTTTTAGGTAATTCCTCTAGAAATACAATTTCTTTTGGAATTTTATATTTTGCTAGAAATAGAAGACAATGTTCAATTACTTCTTTTTCAGTTAATACACTGCTACTCTTTTTCACAACAAAAGCGATTGGTATCTCTCCCCACTGTAAATGTTGTGTACCAACGACCGCTACCTCACATACATCCGAAAGCCTATTAATGACTTGTTCTACTTCAAGTGGATAAATATTTTCACCACCTGAAATTATCATTTCTTTTTTTCTACCGACAATGTATACAAAACCATCTTCATCAACTTTAGCTAAATCACCAGTATGTAACCAACCACCTTGAATAGTTTCTTCTGTTGCATCTGGCCGATTCCAATACTCTTTCATTACATTTGGCCCTCTTATAATTAACTCTCCAACTTCACCAACTTCAACTTTATTTTTATTTCCATCGATAAGTACATAATCACAAAATAGAACAGGTTTTCCAATTGAGCCTACTTTACGTCTTGCATCTTCTTCTGAAAGCATGAATACTGTTGGTGATGTTTCAGTCATACCAAAACCTTGACCGAATAAAAATCCTCTATCTATAAATTCTCTTATCAACTCTTCTGGACACGGAGCACCGCCATTATAAAACCAACGTACTGATTGTAAATTCGTACTTTCAAACTTTGAACAATTAATTAATGCTTGATGAATTGTAGGCACTCCCATCACTACAGTCACTTTATGTTTTTCTATCATGGAAAGCGCTGTGATTGGCTCAAATTTTCTTGGAATAATGATTATTCCACCTGCAAATAAAGTTGGGAATGCGAATAAACCAATCCCACCAATATGAAATAAAGGCAATAATACAATGGAGCGATCATGAATAGTTAGGTCAATCGCAAATGTATTATTGAGCGCATTCCAAAACATATTTTTTTGTGTAAGTACAGCTCCTTTCGGTGTTCCTGTTGTTCCCGAAGTGTAACATATAATAAAGGATGCGCTTTCATTTATATCCTCAAAATAGTGGTTGTTTCTATTTTCTATTCGCTTTAAATTTTTTATCGAAAGAACTCTTTGTACATATGATTCCTTCTCCATTGAAAGTGCCATATTTTGAAATGTTTCCTCTACAAATAAAACCGTGGTTCCACTATCTTTCAACTGAAATATAAGTTCATTTTCTGTTAACCTTATATTCAGTGGAACAGCAATGCATTCTACTTTCGCTATAGCAAATAAAAGGACAATATATTCCAAGCTGTTTTGTGATAAAATAGCTACCCTTTCTCCTTTTTTCATATTTAAATCGCAAATTAAATATGCTGCTACTTTACTCACATACTCATGTAACTGTTTATATGTTATTTCCTCTTCTTCCGTAATAACGGCAATGCGATCTGGATGTAAATATGCTCGTTTTTCAATCCAATAAGCAATGCCTTCCATATTTACCACTCCCTTATCTTTTTCTCAATCCTTCAAATATTAATGACATCGCTGCCTCAAATACCTTCTCCGGAACATCCTTCTCTTCCCAATACCCCCAGCGCATTCCTAGAAATTGACCAATTGACATAAGACAATACGCAATTGTTTCTTTATCAAGTTGTTTAAACTCTCCCGCTTCCATACCAGCCGACAAACTTTTTAAAAATCCATTTGCGAGCTTTGCATAGTACCATCTATATAAATCATCATCAACAACTACCGCCTGTTGTACAATGTTATATAGATTAGGACGATCTTTTACCCATCGAAAAAATGCCTGAAAACCTCTTCTTTGCGCCTCTTCATAACTTGATATCCCCTTCATTTCTTCTTTAATAATTAAGCGTAACTCACGGTTCAATCTACGAATCAATTCATCAAATATATCTTTTTTAGCTGGAAAGTAATTATAGAAAGTTCCGTGCGCTACCTTTGCTGCTTGCGTAATATTCACGATAGAAGCCTCATAATATCCTTTACTACCAAACACCTCTTCTGCAGCACACAATAATTTCTCTCTCGTTTCCAGTCCTTTTGTTGTTAGATTTTTTACATCCATTATTATTTTTTCTGACACCTGAATCACCTCTTAGATTTGATTATAAATATATTTTTGAATTTTACAATTATTTTCATTAGACAAAATCCGCCAAGTATTTTTCTACATACAAAAAAGACTAACTTATCTTTAAGTTAGTCTTTTAATCTTAATTAGAGCTAAGTTCCACTTTCTCTAACCCTTCAGCCAATTGTTTCTTATCTAACCCTTCCCCTATTACCACCAAGTTTGTCGGGAAACCGAAGTCTTGTTCCAGTAAAGTTGGTACCCCAAACGAATATTGGAATAAGTGAGGGTATTTATCTCCATGGAATTTCACAAAACCTTTCACACGATAAATACTATCTGGTAAATTCGAAAGCCATTCATACAATTTCTCTTGATCAATCGATTTCGTAAATTGATACGTCATTGTTTGTATATGTAAATGTTGTTTAACATGAAGTGTCTCGTGTTCTCCATTACTCACAAATTCAGCTTCTTCTATATCATTCAAAGATATATTACAATACTTTGTTTCAAACAATTTCGCATGATTATTTATTGCTTTTACATCTTCAAATACTTTATTTTTATCCGAATCTGTTAGTAAATCTGATTTATTAATAAGAATATGACTTCCATATTTCATTTGCTCATGTAATAGCTGTTGTACATTTGCACTTAATATACTTCGGTTTAACCATCTTACTGCATCTAATACGACTACTATGGACTTCACTTCAAGGAAAGGTGCTAAAATTGGTGATACACATGCATCTAACACTTCAATTGGATGCGCAACACCTGTCGTTTCTATATAAATTACATCTGGTCTTTCTTGCTGATATAATGAATGCAATTGTATTTCAAGCTCTTCTTTTAACGTACAACAAATACATCCTTTAAGAAGTTCTCTTAAAACATTCTCTTTTCCAATAATATCTGTATCTACCGAGTATTCACCAATTTCATTCATTAACACGGCAACTTTTCGATTTTTTTTCTTTTCTGCTAATAATAAATTTTGCAGCAATGTTGATTTTCCGCTACCTAAAAAACCACCTAATATATGAATTTCTACTTTACTCATTCGACCGACCATCCATTTCTCTACTTCAAATTTCTTCAAAGCGTAATTATTACGATTTATATTTATCATTTTATTAAAAGAATACCTATTTGTAAACAAAACTGCTAGATTATCGTTTCATTTTCATTCACTTCATGAGCAACTCTAATTCCAGACTCAATCGCTCCTTGCATCCATCCATGTGTTAACGTCGTATGTTCTCCTGCAAAGTGCACCCTGCCAGCTGGCGGCGTAATATATGGAAATACTTCAAGCTCTTGCCCTGGTTCAAAAGCTGTAAATGCTCCGCAAGAATACGGATTTTGACTCCAGCTAAAAGATTCTCCTGCAACATACTCACTATAAACCACGTTTCCATATATTTGTGCTAAATTTTTCAACGCATAACGAATACGTTCTCTATTAGAGAGACTATCCCATGTTAACGCCTCATCTGCCCACGTATAACTGGCTAAAATAATTGCTGATCCTGGTGCATGAATGCCGTAGCTCGGATAATATGTAAAGCGGATAGGTAAATCTGTAATGGACTTACCACCATATTGTCCTGCTCTTTCCCAAAACCTACTTTTAAACTCTATCGCAATTTTAGTTGAAGCAATATAATTTAATTCACGAATTGCCCGCCTTTTATGATAAGAGAATAAATGATATGGCTGGACTTCTACAAATCGCAAAGCTGAAAATGGAATTGTGACAATAGCGATGTCACCAGTTACTATAAATGAATTTAACGTTTGTTCATGGGTTACTTGCAGCATTACTTTATTATCTTCCTGTATAATTTTTTCTACTTTATACGACATAAAAATATTATCCTTTAGCTCTGGTAAAAATGAATTTGGTAATTTATCCATCCCGCCCGTTATCTCATAATATTTCGTCGTTGAAGTGAAAAAGATCATTTCGCGTAATACTTCAATTAATGACATTCCCATGTATGCTTCCATATCAAGAAGTACTCCGATCATATCTATTGCTCCATCTGAATAATACTCAGTTAAAAATGAAGCGAGCGAATATGTTTTATACTTTTTTTCAACAATAATCCAGTTTTTATCAGGATCTTTCTTAATATAATTAAGTATCGGTTCCAATACCTCTAACATTAACCCTTCTGCCGTTTTCCCTCTTTCTTTATCTAAAACTGGATATCCAAGTACACTTGGATCCTTTTCAAACACATCCAATCTCGTTCTTTTGTTATTCGTATAAATTATATCTGAAGAAGTTTTATTAATAAAAAGGTTTAACGGTAGTTTAAATTTACGAATGTAGGCTAAAGTTAAATCATGAGTATCTGGAATACGCATAGGACCTGCGTTAAAATATAATCCTGCACTAAATGGTTCACGAATCGTATACACCCTGCCACCTATTCTGTTATTTGCTTCTATAATCGTTACCTCATGCCCAGCCTCTTTTAATAAAGATGCTGCAACTAATCCAGATATCCCTGCACCGGCAACTGTAATCCGTTTGGGGTTATTCGTTTTGGCAAGCCCTTCATGAACAATTTGAAGCATTTGTTCCATCGATAATGGATTCCCCATGCCACTTCCCCTTTTACGAAGGATTTTACTGAATTATATTCGTTTAACAGGATTCCTATGTTTCATTCAAGTAATTGAGTGGATACATTTTCAATCACTTGAATATCTTTTATAAAATGTAATAAAATAGATATGAAACTATAGAAGTAAGACGTATTATCTTACATAATAAAATTTATGAAATAGCGAGGAATTTTGAAATGAAAAAAGGTATTAACCGTGTTGTATTAGTAGGAACAGGAGCAGTTGGATGTAGTTATGCTTACTGTATGATTAACCAAGCTGTAGCTGAAGAATTTGTTTTAGTTGATGTAAATGAAGCAAAAGCTGAAGGAGAAGCAATGGACTTAAGCCATGCCGTTCCTTTCGCACCAGCTCCAACAAAGGTTTGGAAAGGTAGTTATGAAGATTGTAAAGACGCAGATCTTGTTGTAATTACAGCTGGATTACCACAAAAGCCAGGTGAAACACGCTTAGATTTAGTTGAGAAAAACGCTAAAATTTTCAAGCAAATTGTTCGGAGCATTATGGATAGCGGCTTTGACGGTATCTTCTTAATTGCAACAAACCCTGTAGATATTTTAACTTACGTAACTTGGAAAGAATCTGGATTACCGAAAGAACGCGTAATCGGTTCTGGTACAACTCTTGATTCTGCTCGTTTCCGCTATATGTTAGGTGAGTACTTCGATATTGGACCTCATAACATTCACGCTTATATTATCGGAGAGCACGGTGATACAGAACTTCCGGTGTGGAGTCACGTATCAATTGGTATTCAAAAACTACAAACGCTTCTTGAAAAAGACAACACATATAACCAAAAAGATTTAGATGATATTTTCGTAAACGTTCGTGATGCAGCTTATCACATTATTGAACGAAAAGGTGCTACATACTACGGCATCGGCATGTCACTTTTACGTGTTACGAAAGCAATCTTAAGCAATGAAAACAGCGTATTAACTGTATCAGCATATCTTGAAGGTCAATACGGCCAACAAGATGTTTATATCGGCGTACCTGCTGTTTTAAACCGCGGCGGTGTTCGTGAAATTTTAGAAGTTGAACTAAGTGAAGAGGAAGAATTAAAATTCGATCACTCTGTTCAAGTATTGAAAGAAACAATGGCTCCTGTTCTTTAATCATATTTTTCAATCAAAAAAGCAATCCGATTTATATTGGATTGCTTTTTTATATTTTTATAGTTCCCCCTCAATTTAAACGGTAATATTATCTATAAAAAGGAGTGATTTCATGAATGATTCTTGGACGATTGTAATCCTCTTACTAGCCGCTGCATCCTTAATACTTTTTCTCTTCTTAATCATCAGAACGCTATTTCCAACTAAAAAATATGATAAGAATCTCGGATTGATTCTACTTATTTTAAGCTTGTTAGCAATACCGATAAGTATCTTCCTTATAGGAGGATGGGCAGGTATGGGAGTTGGTGTAATCGCAGTCTTTATTTTTGCTGCTGTTATTATAGCTTTAATTGCAAATACCTTCGTTAAACTACCTCCTCCAAAGAAAAAATAACAAATGACCGATGTTTTCATCAAGAGAAAACATCGGTCATTTTCTATCACTTAGTATCATTAATCGGTTCATCATTATTTACATCAAGTACATCTAATAAAAAGATAAAGATTGGAATCCCAATAATAAGCCCCCATATTCCAAGGAAATGTTCTGAGAAAATAAGAATCATAAATGTATAAAAAACAGGTAAATTCGTTTTTGCAGACATAAATTTTGGATTTAATAAATAACTTTCAAGAGCGTGGATTACTGTAATGAACACTAATATGTAAACAACATACATAACCCCGCCGACGTTATAGGCAATGATACAAAGTGGAAACAATGAAATAATAACACCAGCAACTGGAATCAAACCGAGTAGAAAGACCATGACAGCCAATACAAGAAGCTGCGGAAATCCTAAAATGACAAGTGCAATTACAGTGAGCACACAATTGACAACCGCAATTAAAAACTGTGCTTCAATTACTTTTCCGAACGACCTTGCAAATCTTTCACCAAAATATGCAATCTCCTCATAAAAAATTTTCAGCTTACTATCTTTAAATTTCGAAGTAAATGCTATAATGCGTTCTTTTTCTAATAAGAAAAATAAGCTTAAA
>NZ_JBALMG010000164.1:0-4535 GCF_036963225.1 Bacillus sp. JJ783
TTTACTAGCTATTTATAGTTTTACATTATATATTAGGGGATTTTGAAATGAATACGAAACGAAATAGATTACTATATGCACTGTTTACTATAGTTGTTATTATTTTAGGTCTTAGTTCAAGAAAGTTTGCTTTTGCGTTACCAGATTTGTTAAATGAGTACTTAGGTGATGCTTTATGGGCATTAATGATTTTTACTGGATTTGGATTTTTGTTTCCTAAAATAGAAACGAGGAAATTAGCTTTTATTAGTTTGATGTTTTGCTACGGGATTGAAATTAGCCAATTGTACCATGCGGAATGGATAGATAGCATTCGCGCAACGACTTTAGGTGGACTCGTATTAGGGTACGGATTTTTATGGAGTGATTTAGTGGCTTACACAATTGGTGTTGGAGTAGGAATGCTTGGTGAGTTTATGCTACGGAAGAAATAAGTGAATTTTAAAAGGGTTATTTGTATATGGAGGATATATTAGAAATTGCAAAGTTTTGGTTTCAATATAAAGATGTTGCAGCTACTGAAATTCAACCAAACGTAACGAAAAATAATAAAGTGTATATTTTAAAGGGAAAGGGATCGATGAAGCAGCTTCTAAATGAATTAAATGTATTAGAACAGCTTGATGAGAAAGTTATTAAAGTACAAAAATTAGTAAAAACGAGAAATGATGAAAGGTACGTATTTTATAAAGAGAATTATTATTGTTTGTACGAATATGTTACTGGAAGTGTGCTAGAAATAAAAGATACAGAAAAGCTGATAAAGCTAGGGAGCACTATTGGAGATGAAATAGCGAATCTACATCAAGCACTAGATTCAGTGAACAGTACAAGCGGGTTAATAAAAAAAGATTTGTATAAAGTAGTATACGGATGGGCTTTACCAATTTTAGAAAAGAATGAACATGTTCATCAGGATGTAATTCAAATAATGGATCAAATACATATAGATTTCAAGGAAACGGTTCACTCATTACCGAAACAAATTATTCATCGGGATATGCACTTATCGAATGTAATCTTTAAAGAAAGTGATTTTCAAGGGTTTATCGATTTTGAGCTTTTAGAAGAAAACGTTAGAGTATTCGATTTATGCTATTGTTGTACGAGCATTTTGAGTGAGTTATATACTGATGAAATATTAAGAGGGAAATGGCTACGTATAGTTGGAAAGATCTTTGAAGGATATAATAAGCAAAATCCTTTAACAAGAGAGGAAATACAGTCTATATGGTATGGTATGTTATGCTTTCTATACAAATTATTTTTATTACTTATTTTGTTCAGTTAAAAGATTTACTAAAGTTAAATGAAGAGATGTTTTTATGGATTTTTGCTAATAAAGAAGCTATTGAAGAATCTATAGAAAGAGTCCTACTAATATGAAAAAAATAATATTAATTGGTTCTGGTGGTTCAGGAAAATCTACATTAGCAAAGCAGTTAGGAAATAAACTAAAAATACAGGTACATCATCTTGATGCGTTATTTTGGAAACCGAATTGGGTAGGTGTTCCGAGGGAGGAACAAAGAACAGTTCAAAATGACTTAATTAAAGAAGAAAAGTGGATTATTGATGGGAATTATGGCGGGACAATGGACATAAGAATTAACGCAGCGGATACAATTATCTTTCTTGATATTCATAGAACAATATGTGTTTATCGTGCTTTTAAAAGAATTGTGCAATATCGGAATAAAACAAGACCGGATATGGGTGCCGGATGTGAAGAAAGGTTTGACTTGCAATTTTTCAAATGGATATGGGAATACCCTAAGTCGAAAAGACCTGCAATTTTAAAAAGACTCGATCAATTCAATAAGGATAAAAGAATTATTATTTTAAAAACACCAAATGAGGTTCAACGATTCATAAAGGAAGTGCAGTAAGTATAAATGGGTGCATTAAAAACATTAAATTATGTTCCATTTTGAATGGAGGAATAATATTGAATGAAATAATTCGCTTGATTGATTCTTATATGGTAAAAATCCCAGCAGGGGAGATAGTTTTAAGAGACGATCGAATTAAAAGAGAATGGAAGGCCCAAATTAAGCCGTTTCTTCTTGCACAATATACTGTAACGATGGAATTATATTATACTGTTATAAATGAATCATCAAATTCTTTTCTAGGCAATCATAAACCCGTTGTTAATATTTCTTGGAATGATGTGATTATGTTTTGTAATTTACTTTCAAAAAAAGCGGGATTAAAAGAATATTATTCTATTAGTGATGGCGGTCAAAAGGTTAGTTGTAATGTAGAATCCAACGGCTACCGATTACCTTCTGAGGCAGAGTGGCAATATGCATGTAAAGCAGGGACTACTGGGTATACATATGGAGAACTTGATAAGATAGCTTGGTATAATAAAAACTCGGATGGGAAAATTCATGAGGTCGGTAAAAAAGAACCGAATGCATGGGGAGTATATGATATGTTAGGGAACGTTTGGGAATGGTGTTATGATTTGTATGATGAAAAGGTATATGGATCGTACCGAATTTTCCGAGGCGGTAGCTGGGCTGAAGAAGCGAGAGGGTGCGGTGCTACTTGTCGCCGCCGTAGCCATCCTACATTTCATATAGATGATCTTGGGTTTAGGCTCGCTAGGTCCATTTAGAAGAGATAAGAGTATAGGAAGTGCCTATACTCCTAATGACAACATAGAAATCATTTAACTTAAGGAGTGTTTACATTGGCACGTGTTTTATTCATTAATGCTGGATCAGAAGGTCATATTAATCCAACAATTAAAGTTGTAGAAGAACTTATTTCCCGCGGTGAAGATGTAGTTTATTTTTCAATAGAAGCTTTCAGGGAGCGTATTGAAAAAACTGGAGCTACTGTACGAACAATTGACGAACAAAAGTTTATAAAAGCTTTTCTTTCCGGTGGTCGAAATTATTTACCAGAAAGAATAAATGGTCTTTTACATACTGCAGATATTATTATACCGAGTGTTCTTGAACAAATTGAAGGAGGACATTTTGATTACATCATTCACGATTCTATGTTTGGCTGTGGACATCTAATTGCTCAAATTCTTAAACTCCCATCAATTAATTCGAGTACATCTTTTGCGCAGGGCGAAAAATCATTTACAAGAATGTTAGAACATCTTTCGAAAAATATCTCAGAGGAATCTATTGAAAAAATAAAAAATGATTTTCAAAATTTAACAATAGGAATTAAAGAAAAATATGGTGTTGAAATAAAATCACCTTATGAAGTTTTCTGTAATCCTGCACCACTTACAATTGTTTATACAACTAGGGAATTCCAACCTTTTGTAGAAAATTTTGATGAATCATATAAATTTGTAGGACCGTCTATTTCTACACAATTAAGAAAAGAAAACTTCGATTTTACTGCAATCGAAGGGGAAAGTCCGATTTATATTTCACTAGGCACGGTTTTTAACGAGTCCATTACTTTCTATAAACTTTGTTTTAAAGCGTTTGAGAATACTGATTATACTATTGTTATGTCTATCGGTGAAAAGACTAAAATAAGTGATTTAGGTAATATTCCTAAAAACTTCATTGTGAAAAACTATGTACCACAAACTGAACTTCTTACATATACGAAACTATTTATTACACACGGCGGGATGAACAGTACGCATGAAGGACTTTATAATGGAGTGCCACTCATTGTAATTCCGCAAAGTGCGGATCAGCCAGTAATCGCGAATCAAGTGGAGAATCTCGGGGCAGGAATTAAGTTACATATGAAAGAATTAACTGAGGATCAACTACGTGAAAGTGTAAATCTAGTATTAAATAACTCTTCATTCAAAGAAATTGCTTTGAATATGAAGGAGTCTTTCCGAAAATCGGGTGGGTATAAACAAGCTGTAGATGAAATTTTTAAATTTACAGGCCGTTATTAAAACTATACATGTGAAAGGGTGTCTATATTAAATGATATAGACACTTTTATGCTATATGAAGCGAGGAATTGATGAAATGGAAAGAATGAAAAGACTAAATGTAAATTTTGCTGATATGACAGCTACACCATTTTTTCAAGTGGAGGCGAAAAATAGAATTAGATTCGATATAGAATTATTTGAGGGTAATTTGAGAAAATTAAGAGGGATTTTGACTGAACTTTTTAAAAGTCCTGATGCAATTGATATTTCATTTACTTCCGGTTATATAACATATGGTAAAAGTAAGAGAATAAATGAGAAAACAAAAATCGGAAGATTCATGAAGATTAAAAATTGGACAGAAACGCAAGTAGACGATAATGATCTTAAAAGTACAATAATATTTACTACGATAAAAGGTGTACATAAAGATGAAGTATACAAGTATTGCAAGTATGTCGTTAATGGTGGTCAGCAAGCGTATATTTCTTTTTATAGCGATACTTATTTGTTATATATAAATTCAGATGTAATTGATATTATTTCAGCAGATGCAAGTTTAATAGAAAAATTAAAACTTCAATACAGAGAAGAATATGATAAGTTTTATGAAATAGAAGCATTAGAATAGGATACAGAAAAGGTGTTATATAAA
>NZ_JBALMG010000164.1:4588-16491 GCF_036963225.1 Bacillus sp. JJ783
TTTATATAACACCTTTTCTTATGATAACACTTTCGTCATAAGAATATGTGCAATTCCATCTTCCGTAAATACGTCGGAAGAAGTTTGATAGCCTAATTTTTCATAAAACCCTTCAGCTTGTGTTTGACCGTGTAGTTTCACTTTGTTTGCTTCTTTGTTACGAGCAATCTCTTCTAGTGCTTGGATTATTACTTTTCCTAATCCATATTTGCGATAGTCTTTTAAAATACAAATTCTTTCTAGTTTACCTATTCCGTTCACAAAACGTATACGGCCAGTTCCTACTGGGAGCGCATTGTAATAAATTAATATATGTTTGCATGTCTCGCCAATTTGGTCATATGTATCGAATTCATCCTCAAGAGGGACACCTTGCTCTTTTACGAATACTTCTTTTCGAATGTAAAAGGCAGTTTCTAAATCAGTAAGTTCTGTTATGAGTTTGGATTGCAAATTGTTCAGCCCTTTCTAGTGTGATATGAATGTGTTTTCATAGTATATCATACTGTAATGTTATACTATGAAAAATAAAAAACTGACTTGCAAAAGTCAGCCTTTAAAATGGTTACTATTCTTTTATCCCGTTTTTTGTTCCGATGATCGCTTTGTTCGTCATATTGATAAATAATCCTGTTTCAACTACACCGGTAATCATCTTTAACTCTGTATGTGTGTCATTTGGATTCAGTATTTTGTTTGGAAAAATACAATCAATAATTAAATTGCCGTTATCAGTTATAAATGGTCCGCCATCTTTCATACGTAAACGTGTTTCACATCCTAAAGATTGAATTCTCTTTTCAGTTTGCTTCCAAGAGAAGGGGATGATTTCAATAGGAAGTGGAAAGGTGCCTAAATGTGAAACAAGTTTGGATTCATCTGCAATAATAATAAGTTCTTTAGAGGAGGAGGCAACAATTTTTTCTCGAAGTAACGCACCACCGCCACCTTTTATTAATTGTAAATCATTATTGATTTCATCTGCTCCATCGATTGTAAGATCGAGTATGCCGGTTTCATTTAAAGAGATTAACGGAATAGATAGTTGTTTTGCTAATGCTTCAGTTTCTTTTGATGTCGGTACAGCTTGAATAGATAACCCTTCTTGTACACGGTGACCTAGTTTTTGTATTGTCCAATATACAGTTGAACCCGTACCAAGTCCAATCGTCATACCATCTTTTACAAAGCCAGCAGCATATTCACCGGCTAGCTGTTTTAAATTCATCATTTTACTCCGCCGGACGTGGTCCAGCATCTAAACTGGAATTTTCAACTGTAAGTATAGGGCGAACAGTAATATCTTTATGTACACGCATTTGGCACGATAATCGTAAGTGGTCTTCAATTCCTTTTTCCGTAATAGCTTGTTTTTCATCATTTGTAGCCTCACAAAAATCACCTGCAATGACTTCAACTCGGCAAGTTGTACATCTTGCTTTGCCACCGCAACGATGAAGAATGTGTACACCGTTATCTTCAAGTGCTAATACTAATTTTGTCCCTTCCTCAACATCAAAAGTTCCGGTGCCTTCAACTGTTAATTTTGGCAAATTGATTCCTCCTCATGTAAAATGCTATATAACATATTTATGACCCGTATTCATGAACATAAACATAAAATTTATTATAAGCCCCGTAACTTTTTTATTTGTTCAATCGTTTAATAAGTAAGCGCTGAAAAGGAGTGGTTATTTTGTGCACAAAAGTAACTCAGGTTTTAAAGAATCATATCGATATGAATCGTTCAAATATAAATTTATTAATTGAACATTATGCGGAGTTAAAAAGGTACTGTACATTTTTAACGAAAAATAAATGGGATGGGGAAGATCTCACCCAAGAAACAGTATGTAAAGTTCTTCAAAAATATAGTGAAAAAGATATTTGTATGACGCTACTATATAAAATAGCAAGAAACCGGTGGCTAGACCAAATGAAGTCAAAATCAGTTCAAGAGAAAATAGAGGAACAAAATACATTTGAAGAACCATATGAAAAAATTGCAGATTTGCATGAAATGGTAGGGAAAGTATTATCTTCGTTAAATGTGCAACAATCCGTAATTTTATTATTAAAGGATGTTTTTCAATATAGTATCGCGGATATTGCTAAAGTATGTTCGGTATCAGAAGGCGCAGTGAAAGCATCTTTATTTAGGAGTAGAAATAGGCTGAAAACTGTAAATGAAGAAGGCATTGAAATAGTGGAGTACACGGATGATGTTGAAATCGTTGTAACTTCTATTCGAGAAGAAAGACCTGAATTGTTGACGAAACTTCTCCCAACAATAGATTTCACTAAGTTACCATCAATACAACCAGTGTTATTCTTCAGTATGAAACAATCTTCTTCTTACAGTTGTATGCTTAATGCGGCATAAAACAGATGGAGGGATTTATAATGAGTGTAATTCCTTACGTAATAGAACAAACGAAATTAGGAGAACGCTCCTATGATATATATTCAAGATTATTAAAAGACCGAATTATTATGATTGGTTCAGAAATTAACGATCAAGTTGCAAGCAGTGTAGTAGCACAATTATTGTTTTTAGAAGCGGAAGATGCAGAAAAAGATATATTCCTGTATATCAATAGTCCGGGTGGTTCAACGACAGCGGGATTTGCAATATTAGATACGATGAACCTTATTAAACCAGATGTGCAAACACTTTGTATGGGCTTTGCGGCATCGTTTGGTGCGCTTTTACTATTAGCTGGCGCAAAAGGAAAAAGATTTGCGCTCCCTAACAGTGAAATCATGATTCATCAACCGCTCGGCGGTGTAAAAGGGCAAGCAACGGAGATTGAAATTACAGCAAAAAGAATATTAAAGTTAAAACATGATATTAACAAAATTATATCTGATCGAACAGGGCAACCAGTAGAAAAGGTAGCTCATGATACAGAAAGAGATTATTTTATGACGGCAGTAGAAGCGAAGGAATATGGAATTGTTGATGCAGTTATTGAGAAAAAATAACGTAAAACAGGCTAGAGAATATACTAAATTCTCTAGCCTGTTTTTGTCATTCTTTATTCTTTTATCCATTCATCAACTAAAGCTTGATTCTTTTTTATCCATTTTCGAGCAGCTTCTTCTGGATCTTTCGTTTTATTTAACATGACCATTAACGTACCAAGTTGTTCATCGTTCATTTTCCATTGATCAAAGTATTTCACAATATCCGGATGATCTTTTTCGAAACCTTTACGAACTGAGTAATAAATGTCATCTTTTTCACCATATACTTTCTTAGGGTCTTTTAAATATTTTAAGTCAAATTCTGAAAAGCCCCAATGAGGATTCCAAAGCGTAACAGCGATTGGTTTCTTTTTCGTATATGCCTTCTTTAGTTCGCTCATCATCGCAGCTTCTGAAGATTGGACAAGTTTTAGTTTTATATCATATTCTTTCATTGCTTTATTCGTTAAATTCATAAGGCTACTGCCAGGTTCAATCCCGACGATTTTATTATCTAACTCATCTTTATGAGCGTTTAAATCTTCAATACTGTTAACGTTTTTCACATAAGAAGGGACGACTAAACCAAGTCCAGTGCCTTCATACCATTTTGATTTTAAGACAATGTCATCTTTATAACGATCATTTAATGGTTGATCAGTAACTGGAAGCCATACTTCTAAATTTGCATCAACATCACCACGTGCGACTCCAGTCCAAATCGCAGCTTTTTCTAAATACATGAGCTCAACTTTGTAGCCTTTTTCTTCTAATAAAACTTTCCACATGTTTGCAGTTGCAATATTTTCTTTCCAACTTGTTACACCTATTTTAATTTTCCCTTTCGAATTTGCATTTGTTGCATTACATGAAGTGAAAATCATAGTAATAAATAATGCAAGGCATATAAGCCATATTTTCTTTTTCATCGAAACCCTCCTAAGAAACGTTTGCCTTTTTAAATAAATGTATAAGTAAGCATTCTTATTATGAACGGAAACGAGAATTTTAAAGAAAGCTTATGAATGTCATTTTTATGTAATATTTCTTTGCAAAATCGCAACACTATGTAAATAGATGGGCAGAAAAGGAGTAGTGACATGGATAATACAAAGGTACGTGTTGAAAATGTAACAAAAGTATTTGGGAAACATCCGCAACGAGCGCTTACCTTATTAAAAGAAGGAAAAAGCAAATCCGAAATTTTAAAGGAGACAGGAATGAACGTTGGTGTGAAAAAGGCAACGTTTGAAGTATACACTGGAGAAATTTTTGTTATTATGGGTTTATCTGGTAGTGGGAAATCTACATTGGTTCGAATGCTAAATCAATTAATTAAACCGACAGCGGGGCATATATACATAGATGGTGAAGATATCGCAACGATGGGAAAAGAAGAGTTGCGAAGAGTAAGAAGAACGAAGATGAGCATGGTGTTTCAAAAGTTCGCTTTATTTCCGCACCGTACAGTGATACAAAACGTTGCGTACGGGTTAGAAATTCAAGGAGTTCCAGTAGAGGAAAGAGAAAATAAGGCGTTAGAATCGCTACAGTTAGTAGGGCTAGATCATCATAAAGATAATTACCCAAGTCAACTTAGTGGTGGTATGCAGCAGCGTGTTGGAATCGCAAGGGCGCTAACGAATAATCCAGATGTATTACTAATGGACGAGTCATTTAGTGCATTAGATCCACTAATTCGAAAAGAAATGCAAGATGAATTGTTAGAGTTACAAGATAAAATGGAAAAAACAATTATATTTATTACACACGATTTAGATGAAGCGCTTCGCATTGGAGATCGTATCGCATTAATGAAAGATGGAGAAATCGTTCAAATTGGAACGCCGGAAGAAATTATGATGAGTCCTGCCAATGAATTTGTAGAGAAATTCGTGGCGGACGTGAATTTAGGAAAAGTAATTACGGCGGAATCTATATTAAAACGACCGGAGACTTTATTAATTGATCGTGGACCACGTGTAGCACTTCAAATTATGAGGAATGCAGGTGTTTCTACCGTATATGTTGTAAACAAAAAGTATGAGTTTTTAGGTATATTAACTGCGGATGATGCAAGTAAAGCAGTACAAAAACAGTGGCCGATTGCTGATTTATTACTTAATGATATTCCGCACGTTTATTTAGATACTTTACTTGAAGAGACGTATGCAAAAATGGCGGAGATGAAATATCCGTTACCCGTAATTGATGAGAAGAAAAGGTTAAGAGGAATTATTAAACGTGAAAGTGTCATTCAAGCTCTTGCAGGTAACATTGAGGAAGAGGTGAAAGACGATGAATAGTATACCGCGTATTCCATTAGGGGAATGGGTCGACTCATTTGTTGCAAGTTTATATGAGCACTTTGAAGGACTGTTCCGAGGATTCTCCTATATTATCGGCGGATTCGTTGATTTACTCACTAATTTTTTAACAATAATACCAGCCATATTGATGATTATTATCCTATGTTTCCTCATTTGGTACACAACGAGAAAATTATCTTTAGTCATTTTTACACTCATTGGATTATTATTTATTTTAAATATTAACTACTGGGCACAAACGATGCAAACATTAGCGCTCGTACTTACTTCAGTTATTATTTCAATTATAGTCGGAATTCCAATTGGCATTTTAGCATCTCAAAACGAGCGCTTTTCAAAATTTTTAAAACCGACATTAGATTTTATGCAAACAATGCCAGCATTCGTCTATCTCATTCCCGCGATAACATTTTTTGGGGTAGGCGTCGTACCAGGCATTATCGCTTCCGTTATTTTTGCTATGCCACCGACAATCAGATTTACAGACTTAGGAATTAGACAAGTTCCAGAAGATTTAATTGAAGCTGCGAATGCTTTTGGCTCTACCGCATCACAAAAATTATTTAAAGTACAATTACCACTCGCAACCGGAACGATCATGGCTGGAGTGAATCAAAGTATTATGCTTTCGTTATCGATGGTTGTAACAGCTTCACTTGTAGGAGCGCCAGGACTTGGCGTCGATGTATATCGCTCTGTAACACAAGTAAACATCGGAATGGGATTTGAAGCGGGACTAGCTATCGTCGTGATTGCGATTATATTAGACCGAATTACGCAAGGGTTTCATACAAAAAGAAAATAATTCAAAAAACACACTTTATACAACAAAGTGTGTTTTTTTGAATTCGAATTACATCCGAACAATAACAGAACCTCCAGCTGGTGCACAAACTTGGTTTTGCTGTTGTTCCATTGATTTTATTAAATGATTATTTTCTTCGATTAAAGAGATCAATTTAGCTAATTGGCTTTCAAGGCTTGCGATGCGCTGCATCATGTATTGCGAATCATAATGCAGTGTATTCCTTGGGGTATGGGGTGAGTAAACATATTGTTGATTTAAATTTGGATTCCAATGAGGATGCATTTGAATCGTTCCTCCTTAAATGAATTACGAATCTTTCTTATAGTAAATGCCTATGTATATTTAATGGTTACTCGAAAATTTTTTCATAATAAGAGGAGTATGTACGGAAAATGGAAAAGAATATATTTAAAGTTTAAAGTACATTTTTTGGAAATATTCAAGTGGAATAGCAAATATATTAGAATATTACCACGTTTATGTAAATAGATATTATATAGAGAGAAATGATGGGAGGAGATGCAATTTTGTCTAAAAATAAAAAAAGAAATGATGCTATGACAATTGGTGTCGCTATAGGTGTTGTAATTGGTGTAATTCCTGGTGTATTTACTGATAATATAGCAATCGGAATAGCGATTGGGATTATAATTGGTATCGGGATTACAGTTTTGAAGAAATAATGAGTTGCAAATTTAAAATATGAACTTTGATTGAATCGTATATATGATTTTAATGGAATTGCAAAGTTAAGTGAGTGAATTTTCGGAATATAAAACCTGTTTTTCCTTTTTTTATGATATTATATATGAAAAGGATGGTGATGGATATGCCAATAAACAAGCAAGCAGAACAAAACTGCTTTATTTGCGAAAAACATAAAGGAAACATTATAGTTCCAGGTGGTGCTATTTATGAAGATGCTCTCATATACGTTGGGCATGTCCATTGGGATAAAGAAGAAACATATCTTGGTTATGTAATGATTGATATAAAAAGACATGTACCTGGTCTCGCTGAATTAACTGAAAATGAGGCAAAAGCATTCGGGCTGATAACAAGTAGAGTAAGTAAAGCGCTAAAAGAATGCGAAGGTGCAGAACATATTTATACTTTCGTTTCAGGAAATGGTGTACCACATATGCATATGCACATTATACCGCGTTATCCAAATACACCAAAAGAGTTTTGGTCACCGACTGAAGTAGCAAATTGGACTGGTGCACCACATGGAGATTCAGAGAAAATTAAAAAACTATGCGAAAGAATACGAAAGTATATGGTAAATGAGTATGCATACAACAAATAATACACAATATTCATGGGTTGGAAGTAGGGAAATGTGTTTAGACGAGGTTTCAGTAAAGCAATATGGTGATATCGTACTTGGTAAATACGGCGGGAATATAAGTGCCGGAGCAAAAAAGAATGAAGATGGTGCATTAGTTTTGTCGAATGGTGATTGGGAATTCGCCGTTATATTAGACGGACATAATAGTGCAGAAAGTGTAGATTTAGTAGTAAATACAATTCAAAAAGAATATGAAAATATAAAAGTGATTATGAAAGAATCACTTGAAACCGTATTTCGATCTGTTGAAAATTATATACTTGCGATTTTTCAATCCCGCTCATTTAAAGAAAAGTGCGAAAAAGTAAAAGGTGAAACTGCTTGCTTAATATGCGTAAGAAAAGCAAATTACATATGGTGGCTATCTATTGGCGATTGCCTAGTTTATGTATTTCATGATGAATTACATAAATTAGGACAATATGCATTGAATCAACGCCACTTTTACGAATGGATTGGTAATGTAAATACATTTAATTTACCCGTTCCTTGCTATTCGTCAGGAATTCGTGAACTACGTACTGGAAAGAATCGAATTGTAATGGTGACAGATGGGGTATTGGAATGTGGGGACCGCCGATATGAAACACCATTAAATCTTTATAATGATATGAATGGAAATAATATTGGGCTAAAAGAAAATATTCATAATGTGTTAGAACACGTTCATCATCAATTAGGACGAGATAGTGCTACCATTATTAGTTGGGATTATGAAAATGATGCATATGCTACGTATCCGAGTGATCAGCCGGAGAAAATTAAAGTAAAAAAATAAAAAGGAGGGATTTTCTGTCAATTACAAAAATAGCTTTATTAATTTTATGGGTGCTATCTTTATTGGTTTTTGAAAGAATAGCGAGAAGACAGTTAAATATACCGAAACAAAAAGGATGGAATAACCAATATGTGAATGATACACATAAGTGGGGAAATAGAATTATCATTTTCTCTTATATAGTTGTTATTACTATAAGCACTTTTCTTCCAAATCGTATATTTATGGGCTATGTACCTCTTTTGTTTTTTATTACGTTATATGGATTTCAATCATATATGGAGTGGAAATATGATAAGGAATCGCGTGAGTTTTTGATTTCATTATTAGGAGTTGCAGCATTAATAATAACAGGGTTCATACTATATTTCTTCCTTTAATATAGTATGAATTTAAAGCAAGAAGGAGAGAAGAAATGAAAAGACCTTTATTATGTGCAGAGGCGATCATTTTTAATGAAGATCATTCAAGAATACTCGTTCAATAACCGTTAATATAGTCCACTTTATTTTAAACAATTCAATGAAGTAATAGGAGGGATGATATTGAGAACCTATACATTTTGGATTATAATTTTTGTTTTTTGTATAGCGGGCTACTTTTTGGATCGATTTTTAAGAAAAAAATTGAATATGCCAAAGAGCGGGTTTTGGGGATATAATAAATATGTAAATAGCTTACATAAAAAATTGGAAATAGGACTGCTTTTTGTATATTTAATAATTAGTTTTATTTACATCTTTAAATTCGAAAGCACTAATATTTGGTTTATCATTTTCACTTATTTAGGGGTTACGTGGATCCTAAGGACATGGATGGAATGGAAGTATGATAGAGAATCGAAAGAATATATTTTTTCGATAATTGGATTATTTGCATTTATTTTTATGACTTCGATGCTATTTTACTTCGTTCCACCAGCTACATAATAAAAAAATATTGATGCGAGAGATATAAGAGGATGGATTATTTTGGATTTTACCGTAATTTTAAAATGGATTCGTGAAAAATATAAAGAGCAATCACTTATAATAATAGGTATTGATGGTACAAATGTTGAGATCATAAAGTAAATAGTAACCATTTATCTGAAAGATGATAAATGGTTACTATTCGTGTTAAAGTTACATCTTCTTAAAACTCCTCAAAACAAGAACCTCCCACAATCTCCATGGAAGAATCTTCTTCGCTAAGATCATGAATTTGACACCTTTTCCAATTGGATATCGTAATGTAGTACGTTTCGCTTCGGCAATTTCAACGATTTTATTGGCAACATCTATCGGATTACCAAATGTATTGCTGCCGCTATTAATATGTTTTTGTATTTTATCCATATATTCTTTGTAAGGAGATGTTGTATCAGATTGGTTTTCAGCTAATTGTTTACCAACTTCCCATATGTTCGTGTTATAAGAACCAGGTTCAAGTAAGGCAACGTCTATTCCGAAAGGTTTTACTTCTAAGCGAAGCGATTCACTCCAGCCTTCTAATGCATATTTTGAAGATACATAAGGGGATAAACCAGGAAATCCAACTTGGCCACTAATACTGCTTATATTAATGATTTTTCCACTTTTCTGCTTTCTCATATATGGTAAGACAAGTTGAGTGATTGAAATAGCTCCAAAAAGGTTCGTTTCAAATTGTTTACGGTATTCCTCTACTGGAATTTCTTCTACAAAGCCTCCAGTTGCATATCCTGCATTATTAATGAGAAGGTCTACTCTATTCATGTCTTTTAAAAATAATTGAAAGTTATGTATAGAACTTTGATCTGTTACATCTAATTGTTGAACTTTTATGTTTTGCTGTAAGTTGAGTTTAGTAGCTTGAGATATTAAGTCTACTTGTTTTTCAAGATTTCGCATTGTAGCAATGACTAAATAGTCTTTTTTCGCAAGTTCAAGTGTCGTTAATAGTCCGAATCCACTTGATGCCCCTGTAATAACCGCGATTTTTTTATTCATTGGTCGCTCGCTTTCTTTTTCTTTTATCATAACGAGTATTAAGAAGAAAATCTATTAATCTTACATATTGTTTTTATACAAGTAATAGCAATTAGAATTATTTCTGTATTCTTCGAGGTGGCGTATAGATTAGGTGCTTTAGGTTTCTTTAGGTGCATATGTATGGGAATGGGGCTAAAAAGAGGGAATCGTACAGACTTAGCGTATATAGAAAAGTGAGTATTGCATTCATGATGATGAAATTAAGTTTTTAAAATGGGGGGAAGCAAAGTGTTCCATGTGAAAGATGTCTTAGCAGATCAGTTATTAGCAAATGCGAATGATCCTAGTTGGTATATTCCGTTTTCAGATGCAGTTAAGGATTTATCTGAGAGAGAAGCTTTCTGGAAACCGAATGAAGAGAGTAATAGTATAGCTGAAATTGTACAACATTTACTGTATTGGAACTCGACGTGGCAAACAAGGTATAAAGAATCAAATGTTAATGCCGTGCCCGCTATTGGTGATAATAACAAAAGTTTTATGCTATCAGATAATCAAACATTTGAAGAGTTAAGAGAAAAACTATTAGAGAAACTGTTACAATGGCAAAATCTCATAAATGAAGACAAGGTTGAAAGTGATGTAATTGGATTTCCTGTATCTGCGAAGTGGTGGGAAGTATTAGCTAATGTAACAACTCATAATGCGTATCATATTGGTCAAATTATTTACATTCGGAAATTACAGAAGAGTTTTGATAGTGAATAGTGTAATGGTTCTCTAATTTATCTGAAGCAATTCATGAAGCATTATTGTAGGCCGTAAGACATACTGTGCACGCTTGAAGGTAGAAAGACCAGTCTAAAATGACTGGTCTTTCTACTATCTAATAATATTTAAGTAGCAATTTGTGTGAAACGATATAAAAATGTAGTTCCAACTATTCAATTGAAATGCCCTGTTACTATTTGATTTCAATTGCTGAAGTAATATCGTTCCAATCCGCAGCTAAATTAGCAGTTTGACCATACCAATCAGAGTGTCTAAAGGAGACACCTTTTCCATATCCTTGAGTTGAAGAATGTTCCCATAGCGTTGTTGAATAACTTGCAGAAGGTGAAGCTGTACTTACAGAAGAAATTCTGTCGTTCCAGCTAGAAGGTAGGTTTTTAAAGCCGCTGCTCCAATAAATATACTGTCCACCTTTATTTTGATGCTCATAGAAATCGGTACTACCAGCACCACTACCTAAAGGGTTAATTTGATTTTTAAGTGCCTTTTTATCCTTTTCAATAAAAGCATTCAATGTTTCTCTGCTAGTAAAGCCATAAGCTAACCAATCTCCATTTTCATTTTGCTTAGGTAGTACCATTGTAATTTGGATGTCTTTTTTTGATTGATCGCTTAATTTTGCAAATGAACTAACATTCTTTTCATCAACTTTTAAATAATCAAATGATTTAATTGTATTATCTTTTTCTGCAGCACTTACTACTCCTAATCCTCCAGTTAATGCAAAACCTGCTACTAATGTCCCTGCTACTAATTTCTTCAACATATAACCATCCCTTTTTTTGTTTAGATTTTTGTACAGGAAAATCTTGTACAAGTAAAATTTAATCTAGTTTTATAGTTTTGTAAATATTCTGAAGTTTTAGAAATAATAGGCGGAATATTTGCAGTTTTACATTTTTTCTTTAGAAAAAATGGTTATTGG
>NZ_JBALMG010000165.1:0-2568 GCF_036963225.1 Bacillus sp. JJ783
TTGACATTTGAGTTTCATAGACATTTGCTTAGAGAATAAATAAGTGTGTATAAAAATACTAATAAAAGTTAACTCATGAAAATGTTGATCCTAGTTGATTTTAAAGAAAGCGGGAATGTAAATGGTATATGAAGCAAATATACATACAAGAAAAAAATTAGTTTCTATGTTCGAGGATTTTAATAATGTTGTTCTACTTTCTTATTTACAAGGACATATGGGCAACGCTTGGATGAATGATCTTGAAAACCCGACAGTAGCGCAAATTACGGTAGGGATTTTCACATTTTACGCTGGGGATCCAAATGCAAAAGAAACAGAAGAGTTATTACGTAACATCCCTGAAAGAATTTTAGCAATCGTAAATAGTGATCAATGGAAAAAGCGTTTAGAAATATTCCATGAAAGAAAAATAGATAAGTTTTTACGATATAAATTTAAAAGAAATCCAGAAGTGTTTAATCGCTCAAAATTACAATCTTTTATAACTGCACTTCCAAAAGGATATGAATTAAGAAAAATAGATGAGCATATCGCAAATAATCCAACATTACACAACGTTTCTGAAGATTTTACAAGCCAATTTCGATCAATAGATGATTATGTAAATCGAGGTATAGGTTATAGCATTTTGTATAATGGAGAAGTCGTATGCGGTGCATCATCATATAGTATTTATAATGATGGTATTGAAATTGAAGTTGCTACTGATCCGAATCATAGAAGAAAGGGATTGGCAACTGTAGTTAGTGCAGCATTAATATTGGATTGTTTAGAAAATGGGAAATATCCAAACTGGGATGCAGCGAATAGCACTTCTGCTAAACTAGCTGAAAAGTTAGGATATGTTTTTGATAAAGCGTATGATACTTATTTTGTGAATAATAGGTAAATGAACGAGTTTGTACAAATTAAATTGTACAACATAATAAGGCTGGAAAATCCTATTAAATTAACATTAATTAGTCCCTTTTTAAAATTACAAATTAAAATATCCAAAGATAATTTTACCTAAGCTAAAGACATTAAGAGAGATGTTAATTAATAGAATTGAAAGGGAGAATAATGACAAGATTATTTTCTTTAGAAGTGTTGATAATTTCTATTGGAAAAGGTGAGAGTAAAACAACGATATGAATGACAAAGATGAAGTGATTCCACAACAATTTGGGTATAAAAGCAGACTTTATTAAGTCGGTTTTTATTTTTTAATAATAAGGTGCTACCAATATTAAATTGCAGTTGCATAGATATTATGAAATGAAGAAATCGATAAATTTAAGAATAGATTTTTTGAAAGTTCCTTTAAAAATATGGTTATCTTTTTTACTATTGAACTTAATTAACATATCATTTTATTCTCCCACGATGAGAGTTAATAAATTTTATTTTTTATCGGTAAATACTCATAAAAACTCAGTATATTAAGTTGTGTATATTTGACTATTAAAGGGAAATTACTCTTTTTTTTGTAAATGATAAAAGTGACTATGATACAAACCCACGCATTAATAGAATAGATACATATACAGTATAGAGAGTTAAAAAACTCCAAAATATTGTATAAAGGAGATTATAAAATATGAGCGAACAATGCCCAATTAATGTACCATGTCAGGTAGATGGACAAACTCAAACGCCATTAAGTGATGCAGCTGCAACACCAATTCTTACTCCAGGAGCACCGATTGTAAAAATACCAGTTGTATTAGCAGAAAGAACAATTCAAATTGTTGTAGAATCTGATATTTCATTAGATCCTCCAGCAGTTGAAATTAAACGTATCTTAAAAAATGTATTTTTAACACAATGTAAGTTAGTTCCTGTAGCATTTACTCCAGTACCAGGTACAAATTACCGCCGAGTTACAAGAGCAAAATTATTTGTACAAGGATATATTCGTAAAAATATCGAATATGCAAATGATGAGTGTAATGGAGTGCTATATGATCGTATTGCAAATGTTCCATTTTCTGGTTTTGCAGATTTAACAGCAGCAGATTTTCTATCACAAGCTTTAGTAGCTTCTTCATCAGATACTACATCTCACTTTATTAATCCTAAAAATGGTGATTTACCACGTTTAGACAAATACTTCTTCGAAAATACAGTTTTTTATAATGAACAACCATATTGTGAATTAGTAAGCGCTCAATTTTTTGAATTAGACTTTTCACCTTGTCCAACAGACCTAAACGAACCATTTGATACTCTTCGTGAAAAAATTGTACTAGATCTTACTTTAAAAGTTTTACAAGTACAACAAGTACAAGTATAAAACTAAAAAAAGCATTGTCTTTAATAAAAAGACAATGTCTTTTTTATTATTATAAAACATATATAATGATGGAATGGTCGCGTACAAAAAGCATATTTTTATGAATTTCATCAGATGGGGGGATGGTGATGAATAAGCCATGGGTTGGTAAGGAAATATGGAACAAAGTTTACAAATGGAAAATGCTGAATGTTCAAGATGATTCGCGCGAAATAAGAGAAAAAAAGGAAAGTATAGAAACTGAATCAGAGAAAGAAGGTATAGCAATTGGATTAGAGAAAGAAAGAGAA
>NZ_JBALMG010000165.1:2733-5714 GCF_036963225.1 Bacillus sp. JJ783
TTAAATTAGAGAAAGAAAGTAAAGAAACAGAGTCAAAAAAAGAAGATAGAGCAATTGAATTAGAGAAAGAAAGTGAAAAAACTAAATTAGCAAAAGAAGATAAAGCGAATGGATTAGAGGAAGAAGAGGTGAAAATTGAATCAGAAAAAGAAGATGAAGAAACCGATTCAGAGAAAGAAGAAATAGTAATTGAATCAAAGAAAGAAAGTGAAGAGACTGAACCAGCAAAAGAAGAAGTAGTAAATGAATCAAAGAAAGAAAGTATAGATTCAGGATCAAAAATAGAAACTTCAGTGCGTTCAATAATAGTGAAAACTCCATTTTCTATTATTTCGGATGTGACTAGTTTTATAAAATTTCCTAATATTAATGTAAAAAAACAAGAAGCATTTGTATTTCGTAATGAAAAAGATGCTAGGGGTCGTGAACTGGATGCTAAGTTATTAACTACAGTGCAACATTATCATGGAGAAGTTAATTGTAATTTAGTTTCTTCAAAACTTCATGAAAAGAGAGTGCTTTTAGAATTTTCTAATCAAAAAGTAAAAGGGAATATGGAAGAGAATTGGATAGGCACATCTTCGTGGATTCCTATCCACGGTATAATATTAGAGAAGGAAGATGAAGCAGACGTAAATAATTATATAACTGGGAAACTACCAATAGAAATAGGAAGATATAAAGGTGAAATTAGCTTACAAGAAAAGGTGGTATTTAAAGAAAAAGTTATAGGAATAAAAGAGGTATCACAGGAAATTATTTTGACCAAAAAAGAATTCTTATTGCCAAAAATAATAAAGAAAGGACATAATCCATCTATAATTGAAAAAGGGAGCTTATTTGTAGAGGGCTATATATTTCAATGTATTGAATTTATTTCAGAACAAAGTACATCTCATGATAAGCTCTATCAGTTAATGCAAAATATTGTATTGGAATTGACTATTCAATTATTGCAAGAACAGGAAGTTCGTGTGCGGATTACATAAATAATCATATCTCCATCGATTAGCTAAAAATTTCTTCAGGAGTATGTAATAGAGAAATTTAAAAATAGTGCTAGCAAGTTTGCAAACGAGCTAGCTAATAAGGCGTGGGAAAAGATGTGAACTATAACTGATGGATCGATTGAAAATACTAGTTATTAAGATAGATGAAACGGATAAATCTTTGTTAAAACATGAGGTGTAATACAATGTGTATCCCCTTTAATTATAGAAAACTCACAACTTAAAAAGTAATACATGTTTATCATAAGTTTTTAAACACCAATTATATTTTTTTAGAATAATTGGATGGACAACCTCTTGCGTAGTATCGACTTCAGTAAAACCGTATTTTTTATAAAAGTTTTTTAATTCCTCGAAAGGGAGACAAAATACATTTTGAATATGTAATTCCTTCGCTGTTTGTACTAAAAATAAAACGAGTTCTCCCGCTAATTGTAACCCTCTAAATTTAGGAAGTATGAAAATACCACCCATTTCAATAGTATCTTTATCAATTTGAACTAAACGACCTACACCTGCATACTCGCCGTTGTATGTAATAATCGCAACTTTATCCCGCTTTAAATCACTTGGTACAAATCCTATTGATTCGTATTGATTATTAATCCATTCTAAATCTTTAGAAGTAGCTAGTTGTATACTCATAAGTAACCCCCCTTTGGAAAAGTATTAATATTCTCATTATATATAGCTCAATAACTAGTGAAAAGAGGATAAATCAAAATCATTTTTCTTAACAGTTCAAGTTTTGAGGAAGAGTGCATACAATATAAAGTACTTTCACTTTCTTCATTCTTGTTTTACGTATATAATTTAAAAGTAATATTTTTATTTTATTTTTTTATATATTTATAACAGAATAGAGGTTTAAAAATGAGTGTTAAAATCATTACGGATAGTGCGGCGGATTTACCGGTAGAATTGCTGCAAGCATATGATATAGATTTAATTCCACTCCGTGTATATGATGAAGCAGAAACAGAGTATTTAGATGGGGTTACATTAAAATCAGTTACTTTATTGCAAAAAATGAGAGAAGGCGCAGTTTATAAAACGTCATTGCCTTCACTTGAAACATTCCAAGAAAAATTTGTTTCCTATGCAAAAGAAGGTAACCCTTGTATATATTTAGCCTTTTCATCTGAATTGTCTGGTACATATCAATCGTCAGTTCTCATTAAAAAAGAAGTGAAAGAAACATACACTGATTTAGATTTAGAAATTATCGATACAAAATGTGCCTCACTCGGTCAAGGTATTGTCGTATTAGAAGCTGCCAAAATGGCAAAAGAGGGCGCGTCAAAAGAAGAAATCTTAAACCGTGTCGCTTTTCTAATGGAGCATATGGAACATATCTTCACTGTAGCTGACTTACAGTACCTTGTTAGAGGTGGACGTTTAAGTAAAGTAGCCGGTTTCATCGGCGGTTTATTAAACATTAAGCCAATTTTAAATGTGGATGAAGGAAAACTTGTACCACTTGAAAAGGTAAGAGGGAAAAAGAAAGTATTAAGCCGAATTGTTGATATTATGGAAGAGCGCGGAAAAGACCTTAAAGGTCAAACAATCGGTATGACTCACGGTGATGACTTAGAAACGGCCGAAGCATTAAAAGCATTAATTACTGAAAGATTCGGCTGCGAAGTATTTATCGTAAATACAATTGGAGCAGCAATCGGAGCGCATACAGGACCAGGTGCGTTAACATTGTTCTTCTTAAATGAAGTAGAGTAAAGGATTGATCTTTTGATCAATCCTTTTTTAATTCTAATATAATTGTTTTTTGTGAATGAAAAACATGTAATGTTTTATTAGTTAGTAGCTTTCTTTTTAGTAGGTAAGAAGGTAGATAGGAAACCAGTGAAGGCTAACATGAAACCAAATGTTTCAGTATCATCAACTACTAAACCATTGTTCCACTGATAAAGGAAGGATGCTAGCAATAAAAGAGTAGCAGCGCCTCCAACATAT
>NZ_JBALMG010000166.1:0-4337 GCF_036963225.1 Bacillus sp. JJ783
TACAAATGGAGCCGGTAGGCATACAGAAATCCGTTGATGAGTTGGCACATTCTTCAAAAGTACAAGAAAATGCATCTTTTACAAAAAGGTTAAAGTTATCGGATTTATCGCAGCGTCCGCTAGCACCAAACGAGGATGTTAAACCGTTAGCTGAAGAAAAAAAGTATTCGATGGCTGAGTTAAATCAATTAAGTAACAAACAATTAACTGATCTTCTTGTGACAATTAATTGGTATCAAATTCCGGAATTATTTCAGTTTAATAGTGATAGTCTCAAATTCTATCAAGATGATAGCCGAATGCAAGCGATTATTAATAAACTAGCAGAACAAGGACAAGCTTATACGAAAGATGATTCAAAAGGGATTGAAACATTAGTAGAAGCTCTACGTGCAGCATTTTATTTAGGTTTTTACCATGATGAATTAAGCAAATTAAATGAGCGTAGCTACCATGATAAATGTTTACCGGCTTTAAAAACAATTGCAAAAAATCCGAATTTCAAACTTGGTACATCAGAACAAAATAAAGTTATTTCATCATATGGAAAATTAATTGGAAATGCATCGGCTGATGTTGAAACGGTTTTATATGCAGGCGAAATTTTTAAACAATATAACGATAACCTTGCAACTTTCATTGAAGACCGAACAAAAGGAGACGCTATATATGAGTTGATGAAGGGAATTGACTTTGATATTCAGACGGATATGTACACGACTGGAAAAGAGCCGAAAGATACGATGTGGTATCGAAATATCGATAACTTTATTAATGAAGTAAGTCGTTTCGCACTAATTGGTACTGTATCAGATAAAAATGGATGGTTAATTAATAACGGAATTTACTATGCTGGTCGATTAGGAAAGCTTCATAGTACGCCAACAAAAGGACAACAAGTTGTTACAGATGCAATGCGAATTTATCCATTTTTAGGAGAGCAATACTTTGTTGCAGCAGAACAAATTACTACAAATTATGGCGGATTAGATGCGAACGGAAAAACTGTGAATTTAGATCAAATTCGAGAAGAGGGTAAAAAGAAATATTTACCGAAAACGTATACGTTTGATGATGGAGCAATTGTCTTTAAAGCTGGGGATAAAGTTAGCGAAGAGAAAATTAAACGTCTATACTGGGCGGCAAAAGAAGTACGCTCTCAATTTTATCGTACAGTTGGTAGTGATAAACCACTTGAAAGTGGACATGTTGATGACGTGTTAACAATGGTTATTTATAATAGTCCAGATGAATATCAATTTAACCGTCAATTGTATGGATATGAAACGAATAATGGTGGAATGTACATTGAAGGAACGGGAACTTTCTTTACATATGAACGTACACCACAGCAAAGTATTTATAGTTTGGAAGAATTGTTCCGCCATGAATTTACACACTACTTACAGGGAAGATACGAGGTTCAGGGATTATGGGGCCAAGGGGAAATGTATCAAAATGAACGTTTAACATGGTTTGAAGAAGGGAATGCGGAGTTCTTTGCAGGTTCAACGCGATTAGATAGTGTAGTACCGCGAAAAAGTATAATTGGTGGATTATCTAATGATCCTGCAAAACGATACACAGCAGCACAAACATTAAATGCGAAATATGGAACGTTTGATTTTTATAACTATTCGTTTGCATTGCAATCATATATGTATAATAACCGTCCTGAAATGTTCGATAAAGTGCATGATTTAATTCGTGCTAATGATGTTTCAAGTTACGATGCATACCGTTCTACATTAAGCAAAGATAATAAATTAAATGAAGAATATCAATCTTATATGCAAATGCTTATTGATAATCGTGATAAGTATACAATTCCACAAGTATCAGATGAGTACTTAGCGCAGCATGATCCAAAATCGCTTTCGGACGTTACTTCAGATATCACTAATGAAGCAAAGTTAAAAGATGTGAAAGTAACAAAGAATAAATCACAATTCTTTAATACATTTACACTACAGGGGACATATACTGGAAGTGCGGCAAAAGGAGAGATTGAGGATTGGAAAGTAATGAATCAAGCAACAAATGATATGTTGAAACGTCTTTCAGGAAAAGCGTGGACTGGATATAAAACATTGACTGCTTATTTTGTAAATTACCGTGTAAATAATGCTGGACAATTTGAATATGATGTTGTATTTAGCGGGCTGAATACGGAAGAAGGTACGGCTGTAGAAAAAGAACCGAATAATTCATTTGATACAGCGAATCCACTATCTTTGAACATTTTGTTAAGAGGAAACTTAAGCGATCAAGATCAGGGGGATAAATTTGTTATTGATGTAAAGGATCAAAAAGATTTACAGATTTCTGTTACGAACGAACAAAACCTTGGACTGAACTGGGTATTATATTCTGAATCAGATCTAAATAATTATGTAGCTTATGCAACAAAACGTGATGGAAACAAATTGCTTGGAAATTATAATGCGAAGCCAGGGAAATATTACTTAAGTGTATATAAGTATGGCGGTGGAACAGGGAATTATACAGTGCAAGTAAAATAATTTACTATAGTTTGTTTTGAAAGGCTACTTATTGCATTTTTTAGCTAAGTAAAGTAGTTAATGTTAAACATTAAACTACTTCAATATACCCCTGTTCTAATTATAGAACAGGGGTATATTGGCTTTATATTTTTAAATTAAATAACCTCATTGGATTTTGACAAGAAAATAATTAATATAGATTTGAATTCTCATTCGTAAAGCATGTTTTAATCTTCTTAATGCTCTTTCATTTTTGTCTCAATGCTTGTTTTCAAATCAGTTGATACTTGATCGAAATACCCCAAAACTATCTTCCTAATATCATTGGATATAACTTTCAAATCATTAGCTAAATTTTCAGCAAGATGTTCTTTTTCAATGTGTGATAACTTCGCATAAAATTCACCAGCCTGCCCAAAATCATCTTGCTTAGTTATAGAAGTTCTTTCGAGTTTTCCTTCAACGTATCTTCCGTCACCGCTTGTAATTTGATTAGCGGGTGTCCAATCTTGCTGTTGGTTGATCGCTAATTTACGAAATTCGGGTCCAATTCTTCTTCTTTGAGAATCACTATAAATATTAGCACGACCTTGCAGCATTTTATCATCTGATAGTTCTGCACCGTCTAGTAAATTAGAAGGGGAGAAGGAGACTTTTTCTACTTGTTCCATATAATTTTCAGGATTTTTATTTAATACCATTTTGCCTACGGGCATAAGAGGATACTCCTTTTCATCCCATACTTTTGTATCATCTAAAGGGTCATAAGAAAGATGTGCTTCATCTTTTGGATCCATGAGCTGGACATATAAACCATATTCCACTGGTTTACCAGCCTCAATTGCATCGTATAAATCTTTTCCACTATAATCAGGATTTTCGGCAGCTAGTTTATTTGCTTCCTCACTAGTAATGGATTGTACACCTTCAAATGGATACCAATGATACTTTACATACTTTCGATAACCTTGAGCATTTCTCCAAACATATGTATTTACACTATGTCCTGGGATGTGGCGAAGACTTTTTGCCGTACCAGCATCAGAGTATAAACGGACAACAAAATGAATGGATTCGGGTGCTCTAGCGACAAAACTCCAAAATCTATTAGGATCTAGTAAGTTATTTTTAGGTGAAGGCAATAACGCGTTAATAGTTTCAGGGAAACGCATCGGATCACGAACAGAAAAGACAGGAAGGTGATTACATAAAAGATCAAATACGCCTTCTTTTGTATAAAATTTTGTAGCAAAACCGCGTACATTTCTAGAAGTATCAGGTGTTCCTTTCGTACTAACAGCTAATGAAAATCGCACCATAACAGGAATTTTCTCATTTGAATTTTGTAAAAAGCTTAGTTTTGTATGTTCAGACATCGGATATATCGTTTGAAAATAACCGAATGCACCAAATCCTTTTGCATGAACAGGTCTTTCTAAAATTTTTTCATGGATAAATTCTTGTAACGCCTCGTGCAGTACATTATCTTGCTTTAAAATAGGTCCACGTGAACCAACTGTTTGAGAGTGAAGTTTAGCTGGTTCATTAAGTTCTCGATTGCTATTTAAGTCTTCTCCTAATAAAGATTGCCTCTGTTTATCATGTTTTTCATTCATCGACATAGCCTCCAAAAATTTTTCGTTGATTGTTACTAAATATGATTCTTTAGCCTTGATTATGTATTACATACGAAGTTCAAATTAGTAACATACCGCTAGATGAAAAAAACGTATATGTAGTGGACCTGTTGAAATAGAAGAAATTATGGAAAAATGAATATCGGAAAGAGAAATAACACGTTTTGGTAAAAAGGTGGAAAACCCACTGTTAAAA
>NZ_JBALMG010000166.1:4396-7456 GCF_036963225.1 Bacillus sp. JJ783
AGATAATGAACATTAAAAAATAGTAAAAATAAATAGGAGGAATTGAACATGTCGGATTGGTTTCAATTAGATAAAGAATATATGATGCCTACGTATTGTCGCACGGAGGTTGCAATAGAAAGAGGGGAAGGTTGTAAACTTTATGATGTGGAGGGTAAAGAGTATTTAGATATGTTTTCTGGTGTAGGGGTAAACGTATTAGGATACAATCATCCTAAAATTGTGCAAACGACCATGGAGCAAGTTACGAAGTCGTTGCATCTGCCATTTCATTTTTTAAACCCAGTTGCGATTGAGTATGCAAAGAAATTAGTTGATTACTCTTTAAAAAATGGAAAAGTCTTTTTTACAAACTCTGGTACAGAAGCGACAGAAACAACGTTAAAATTAATAGATAAATATAGATCTATTACGAATGAAGAACGTGATGGAGTCGTTGTACTGAAAGGTAGTTTCCATGGACGAACATTAGGAGCTCTTCACTTTACAAGACAAGAAAGTATATATCAAAACTTCCCTAAAACATCTATTCCTGTATATGAAGTGGAGCGTGAAAATATAAAGGAATTAGAAGATACAATTGTTAATGAACATCCCATTGCAATTATGCTAGAGCCTGTTTTAGGAAGCGGTGGGATCTATCCTTTATCAAGTGAATATTTACATGGTGTTCAATATCTATGTGATAAATATAATGTAATTCTAATTGTTGATGAAGTACAAAGTGGTATAGGCAGAACTGGGAAACTATTTGCTTATCAAAATTTCAATATTACACCAGACATTATTCAATTTGGTAAAGGAGCAGGAGGCGGGATACCGCTAGGAGGAATCATTGTAGGTGAAAAGTTATGTGATGTATTTTCACCAGGAGATCACGGAACAACATTTGCTCATTCATCAATGGGAACAGCTTTAGGTTTAACGGTATTAACAACATTAATTGATGATGGTTTAATGCAAGAAGCTTATGAAACGTCACTATATTTAAATGATAAACTGCAAGAAATTCAGAAAGAAAATTCTTATTATATTCAGGAAGTACGTCATGCTGGGATGATGTTTGGAATTAGTATGAATGATACAAATGAAAACGTAAAGAAATTACAGTTAGAATTAATGGAGAAAGGGATGTTAGTCGATGTTACACAAGGGAATATCATCCGTTTACTTCCCCCGTATATAATTACGAAAGAGGAAATTGATGCATTTGTTGATGAGTTTATTTCCTGTATTCATAGTTTAGCAGCTATAGCAAGCGTTTAAAAATTTTGATAAAAAAAGTATCTTATTTGTAATTCGTACAGGAAGAAAACAGGGACAAAAAATAAATTTATATATTAAAATAAAAAGCTGAAAAAGGCACTCATACAGCGCTTTTTCAGCTTTTTAAAATACTTAATTACTTAGTCTAGAAAGCATCTCATTGGACAAATACTTAATTATGTGAAACAATAATAACAGATAAGGAGACGTTGCTTTTCCTTAAGTGCTTCGTATTGAATTTATTCTAGTAAGAGAAGGTGTGCTGAAAGAAGTTAAATTAAATAAGGGGCTGTTTTACTATATGCAACAAAATAATGATTTAAATTTTGAACCTCAAGACGTTAATATTGTCAATCCTAAACAAGCTAGGAAAGCAGTTGTTGCTACTGGCATTGGGAATGCAATGGAGTGGTTTGACTTCGGATTATATGCTTATTTAGCGGTTATTTTAAGTCAATTATTCTTCTCGGGTGTGAATGATAGTGGTTTGCAACTTGTACTTACATTTGGTACATTTGCGGCGGCCTTTCTAGTTCGACCAATTGGAGGTATTTTCTTTGGTAGAATAGGAGACAAGTATGGCCGAAAGATTGTTTTAAGTACAACTATTATTTTAATGGCACTTTCTACATTATTCATCGCATTACTACCAACCTATGAACAAATTGGTGTATGGGCACCAATACTACTTTTAGTTGCTCGAATGATTCAAGGCTTCTCTACAGGCGGCGAATATTCAGGAGCAATGGTTTATATCGCAGAATCTTCTCCAGATAAAAAGCGTGGTATACTCGGTAGTGGTCTTGAAATTGGAACACTCTCAGGTTACATTGCTGCCTCGGTAATTGTTACCATTTTAACGTTATTATTAACAGATGAGCAAATGCTCAGCTGGGGATGGCGTATTCCTTTCTTAATTGCTGCACCAATTGGTTTGGTCGGTTTATATTTACGACGTCATTTAGATGAATCTCCAATCTTTCAAGAGATGGAAAAAGCACAAGAGGAATCTGAAGACAACGAACAATTTTCATTTATGGATATATTAAAATATCACAAAAAAGACTTCTTATTAAGCACAGTAATTGTTGCCTTCTTTAACATTACAAACTATATGATCCTTTCGTATATTCCTTCTTATCTAACACAAGTACTAAAAGTCAAAGAAACAACTGGCTTATTAATTATTTCAATTACGATGGCACTTATGATTCCACTGGCACTTTATTTCGGTAAATTAAGTGATAAAGTAGGTAATAAACGCGTAGTACAAATTGGTTTACTTGGTTTAGCATTATGTTCAATTCCAGCATTTTTATTAATTGGTAACGGACATATTGTAGCCATGTTTGCGGGTATTTTCGTCTTAGGTTTCTTCCTTAGTGTTTATGAAGGAACATTGCCTTCGTTATTACCAGCACTCTTTTTCACCGATGTACGTTATCGTGCACTTTCTATCTCCTTTAATATTTCTGTATCTATATTCGGTGGTACAACGCCGCTTGTATGTTCATACTTAGTTCATGCGACTGGTAATCCACTGGCACCAGCATTTTATTTAACAGGTGTAAGTGTAATTGGATTAGTTGTATTTAGTGTACTGTTTGTTACAACATCAGGACGTGCATTAAAAGGATCTTATCCTACCGTAGAATCGAAGAAAGAAGCACATCAAATTGCTAAAGAGGATCCTGAAGAAACACTTTGGTGGCATGAAGAATCTTTAGAAATTGAAGCAGGAAAAAAAGCATAATTTGTGAAAAGCAACGTGGACTTGTATACAAAAAGACTCCT
>NZ_JBALMG010000167.1:0-2445 GCF_036963225.1 Bacillus sp. JJ783
TATAAGCGACTTATAATAAGTCGCTTATACGTAAAAACCTATTTTATTTTGGTCAATACATCTCAATTTACTCACAGGTCTTCCCACATGTTGATACACCATTTCATTCTCTAATACTCCGATTTCAGTCAAAAACATTACATACTTTCGAATAGAAACTCTTGAAACTCCTACTAATTGCGCCATTTCATCTGTTGTAAACGCCTGTCCATTAAGCGACTTGATTTTCTGCCAAATTAGTTGCAACGTTTGCTTCGTTAATCCCTTCGGAAGCTCTTTAGTGACAGCGGGTGCTCTTTTTTCTTTTTGTAAAATTAACGAATCTAATTCCGATTGACTAATTTTTGGTTGTTCTTTCATAAAAGTAAGTTTTTCTCGATATACAGTTAATGCCTCTTTAAATCGTTCAAATGTAAATGGTTTAATTAAATAATCTACTACGCCATATTGTAATGCTTTTTTGATACTTCCCATATCATGTACAGCTGAAATCATCATAATATCGATTTCTTTTTCTTGATTCCGAATATGCATTAAAAGCTCAAACCCGGTCTCTTCAGGCATAAAAATATCAAGTAATATGAAGTCTACTCGTGATTTCTCTAATACTTCTATCGCCTCTTTTACTGATTTAGCTGCATGAACAAGTTCAAATCCTCCCACTTGCTCTAAATAATGCGTATTTAACATCGCAACCATCGGATCATCTTCTACAATCAAAACTTTGATCATCTTATCTCTCATCCCCACTTTTAGGTATTTCAATCGTTATTGTCGTTCCCGTTCCTAACAATGAATGAACATAGATTTCCCCATTTATTCGCTGTATGCTTTCCTTTACAAGATGCAAACCATACCCCCGATTATCACCCTTTGTGGAATAACCTTTTATAAATAATGAATCAATTTCATCTTCTTTTATGCCTTTCCCCGTATCTTGTACTGTAATGATTAATGTATCCCCATATTGTATTCCAACTTCAACCTGCTTCTTCTCACAATTCATCACTGCGTCTAATGCATTATTAATCAAATTTCCGACAATGGTAATCATTTCATGAATGATACGTTCATCATATATTTCTGGTAAGTAAGAATCTTCTTTTATAATTAACTTTATATTTTTCTCTCTAGCATAACTAAGTTTACCTAGTAAAAATCCAGCAAATACTGGGCTTTGAATTTTTTTCATAATCCCCCCAATTTCATATTGATGCTCTGATACCATACTACTTACATATTTCTGCAATTCTTCATACTGTTTCATATGTGTTAACCCTAATACGACATGCATTTTATTCATAAATTCATGAGATTGTGCCCGTAATGCTTCTGCATATAACTTAATACCAGTTAGTTCCTCTGCTAGTTTTCTAATCTCTGTTTTATCACGAAATGTTGCAATCACGCCAACTATTTCTCCTTTTACATATAAAGGAACCCGATTAGTAACAATCGTAACCCCATAAAAATTTAGTTCTTCGTTTAATTGTACCTCGCCTGTTTGCAACACTTCTTTCATACGTGAATTCGGCGTATACAATTCAATATCTTTACCGATAAAATCTTCTGTAAGTCCACCTTTCTTTAATATTCGTTTTGCTTCACTATTAATTAAAGTTATTCTCGCCTCTTTATCTACAGCAATAATACCTTCTTTTACAGATTGTAGCATCGTATTTCTTTCTTCAAGAATTTTCGCTATCCTATGCGGCTCAAGACCAAATAAACTTTTCTTTATATGTCTAGCTAGCAATATCGCTCCTATAATTCCAACTAATATTCCAACACCAACACCGATATAAATAATATGTCTACTTTCTTTCACCCTCTCTTTTATATTATCAGCTGAAATGCCAACAGCGACCGCACCAAGTTGCTCACCTGTGTCAGCCAAAATAGGTACGAATACTCGCATAGAAATCCCTAAAGTACCTTTTGCTAACGAGACGTGTTCCTTTCCCTTCAATACAGGTCCTTCATCGCCTCCAAGAAAATGATGCCCTATTTTTTGAGGGTCTGGATGAGATTTTCGTATTCCATTCATATCCATAACTACAATAAATTGAACATCTGTACTCTTTAATAGCTTATTTGTATATACCTGAATCAAGGAGGTATCTACCTTCCCCGTCAACCCATCAATTACAATAGAATCATTCGCCACAATACGTGCAATCGTTTTTGCCTTCTCTTCTTGGTTATCTTCTGTCGCTCGTTCAACATTATGGCTAATTAAAATGTCTGTTACGAGTAAAGAAACAATTACAACTGTACACACTAATAATGTAATTATTTTCCATAAATTTAATAGTTTTTTCTTTTTTTTCATCTCTTCATTGACTCCCCTAGTTCTTCTACGCTATCTTTCGTAAATAAAAAATAAATAAGCTGTTATTATAAGTCTAACCTTGCTTATTTGATGTTATTATACTTTAAATTTAC
>NZ_JBALMG010000168.1:0-8814 GCF_036963225.1 Bacillus sp. JJ783
AAAAATCCCACCTCAAAATTCGGCTGGAGCAAAGAAGTTAGGTGGGAGATAAACTGCCCGTAAACGCCAGATTGGTGAAGGCTAATAATCAGCGGGGGATGAACAAAACCCCCACTGATTAAAGTTTCACTTTATAAATTGTGATTTGATTGTTTCGGTTGTAATAAAAATGATGCTAATCCAATGAAAATAAGTAGAATTCCTAGTCCTTGCTGTAAAGAAATTGTTTCATCTAAAATGAAATAGGCTAGCATACAAGTTCCAATTGTTTCTCCCAAAATACTCATCGAGATAACCGTAGCACTCATCCATTTTAATAACCAATTGAAAATTGTTTGTCCTAAAATCGTTGCAATGAATGCAAGACCTATAAAGGACCACCATGTTTGTGCAGTGTAATTGAAGAAAGATGACTGCTGTGTGTAAGCAAATATACCGAGAAAGAGTGAACTACTGCCATAACTAATTACCGAGTACGGTATTAGGGATAGGTCTTTACGAACATGTTGACTAATGAAAAAGTAAGCTGTTATGACGCCAGCAGCAATAAAAGCTAAAATATCGCCGTATAAAGCCTCGCCACTAATTTGAAAATCTTGCCACCCAATCACGATACTTCCTGAAATTGCAATAAGGCAGCCTATAATCGCACCTTTCGTAAACCGTTCCTTAAATAAAAAATAACCACCGACCATTGAAAATAAAGGTTGCAACGTTACGATAACTGTAGAACTTGCTACAGAAGTATACTGTAATGATTCAAACCATAGGACATAATGAGCTGCTAGAAATAATCCAGATAAGAGTCCAAATCCCCATTGCTTTTTTGATAATGAGCGAAGTTCGCTTCGATTGTTTGTATTAAATATTAGAAACGGTAAAAGAATTACCGTAGCAAACAATAATCGATAAAAAGCAGTGATTGCTGCAGGGGCATCTGCTATTTTTACGAAGATTGCTGAAGTTGATAAGGCGAACACGCCGAAAAATAAGATGAAATATGAAAGAATAGGTGATTTCAAAGTTTGTCCCTCCGTTTGGTTGTTTATTATAATAAACAGTATATAATATAATGTACAAAAGTTAGTATATAAGCCTAAGCTGAAATAAGGAAGGATTAATTGCCACTGTTTAGTATGTCAGCACAAAAGGGACGAAAGATGTATTATGATGGACGAAAGGAAATTTTAAAAATGATTCATTATCGACTAGGTCA
Organism: Bacillus sp. JJ783; assembly: GCF_036963225.1. Classification (NCBI taxonomy): domain Bacteria; kingdom Bacillati; phylum Bacillota; class Bacilli; order Caryophanales; family Bacillaceae; genus Bacillus; species Bacillus sp. JJ783. Next base: position 1,217 of record NZ_JBALMG010000168.1, read on the forward strand.
AACTGTTTTAAGTTATCGTAAGAAAAATAATATGACAATTCGTGAATTTGCTGATTATGCAGGAATCAGTACTTCACTTATTAGTCAAATTGAAAGAGGACATGCCAATCCTTCTTTAAATGTATTGGAATTAATAGCGAAAGCATTAAATGTACCGCTATTTACTCTTTTTATTAATGATATTGATACAGACACGCTTATTTCGAAGAAGAAAGATCGGAAAAAAGTATATCGAGAAAATAATGATCATATTGTTTATGATGTGTTAACACCAGACTTTATGAAAGCTCGCATTGAAATGCTAATGATGGATTTAAATGAACACGCAAATACAACAGAAAGTCATTATTCTCACGAAGATAAAGAAGAAATTGCTGTTGTAATGAAGGGTGAAGTGTATGTGGAACTTGAGGGGAATGAATATTTTTTAGAAGAAGGAGATGTTGTGCGTATTCCACCGAATGTGAAGCATAGATTTTTGAATAAGAGTGATGAGATGAATCATATCTTATTTGTGTTAACACCTTCCTTAAGCTAAGGTAGAAATGTTTCGAGAGTTTTTACCTGGCTTTTTGGCAACTTTGTAGATGCTAAAAAGCCATTTTTATTAGGATTTAGAGGGGATAATAGAGATGGAAAATATAAATGTATTAAAAGATGGGCTTTCAATTATATCTCAGTGTAAAAAAGAAACAAATGATATTTGGCATGCACATTTTGGAGCAGCTGCAATTGCTAGTTATTTTTTTACTAAAAACAATAACATTGATGAAAAAATTGCCTGTAACATTTATTCTCAAGCGAAAATGATGCTCCATAAGCAAAGGTTAGGCGAAACAATTGATAATAAACAAGGTGTCAATTATCAAAGTGCTGAAGAAACGATAATCAAATCTTTGGAACAAACGATTGATGAACTCCATTGGGTTGGTCATAATGTAATTTACGCTTCTTTAAGTTTACTAGCCATTAAGGAGTTAAGTCATTGGGGGAGTGAGCAAGATATTAATAATATAGCAAACCTTATATTATCGTTTCAAAAAACAATTCCCGGTAGGTCTTGGATTGGTTTTACAACTAAAGAAGTAAAGCAATTAAGTATAAGTAATGATGAGATTCAAAGTGAAATTAAAAACCCAAAGCAATTATCAAAATTTATTTTAAATGAGTTATCAAAATTTCATGTTATATATAAGGCGGAATCACATCACGATTTAATTGGCCATATGCTTACCTTTTCACATGCGATTAATGTATTATATGACTTAGGGCATATAGAATTATTTCAACGAGGAATAAAACCACTATTAAAGCTAGTTTATGTACTTAGAAAAAGTCGCAATTTAATGCCGAATGCCCAAATAATATTGAATTCTCCTGTAGATCGTTTACCTCTCACAAAAGCAAAACAAGTTGATACACTTCCGCTAGATAATGCATTCTGGCTTAAAGACTACAGTGAATCTAATTGGGATTTTGGGCACATATTTAAATTTTCATATAGTTATTTTGATCACTTAACAAGGGTTCCAGAATATAAAGATAAAACATTTGAGAAATTCTGTTGTATTATTAATGAGTAAAAGTGTCTAACTTTAAATTAATAGTAAATGGTACACATTCATAAACTAACATATTTATAAAAAATGGTAGAAAATTATAATGACCTGTAATAATAGGCTTAGTTTAAGTCTCTTTTTTTGTTAGTAGTATATTGTTTTTTCAAATATGTAAGATTTTACATTAGCATGAGACTTTTACTTATTATGTAAGTAGGCTATACTAAAATACATATATTTTGAAATTGGAGCGAATAAAGACGACATGGAATTAGTGAAGTTAGAAAAAATAATTGAATTGAAAAAAGAAGAATTATTGAATCTAGTCTCAAATTATGGACTTCAACATGAAAAAGTAATAGCACTCAGCCAAGAAATTGACAAATTAATAAACTGGTTTATGTTTTTAAAATAGAAAGAACTATGACGTGAGTTGAATGTGTTATAGTTCTTTTTTATTCATATATATTGTCTAATTTCTTACAGAATGCGCAAGCTGCTAGTCGACTATGATAATTTTTGGTTATAATAATAAAGGAATTATTAATTGTATCGGTTAGGGGCGCAGCAAATATGAAAACAGTCGTTGTCATCGGTGGAGGTATTACTGGACTTTCTACTATGTTTTATTTAGAAAAATTAAAGAAGGATTATAATATAGATTTAAATTTAATCCTTATTGAGAAAGAAGAGTATTTAGGTGGTAAAATCCACAGTGTGGAAGAAAATGATTTTATTATGGAATCTGGAGCAGATTCTATTGTAGCTCGTAATGAACATGTTTTGCCGCTTGTAAAAGATTTAAATTTAGAAAATGAAATGGTATATAACGAAACAGGTATTTCTTACATATACTCTGATAACATATTACATCCAATTCCTGCTGACACTATATTTGGGATTCCTATGAGTGTTGAATCATTATTTAGCAGTACGCTAGTCTCAAAAAAAGGGAAAATCGTTGCTTTAAAAGATTTTATTACGAAAAATAAGGAGTTTACAAAGGATACATCACTTGCTGTATTTTTAGAAAGCTTTTTAGGGAAAGAATTAGTGGAAAGACAAGTTGCACCTGTGCTTTCAGGTGTATATTCTGGTAAATTGAATGAGCTTACAATGGCATCTACGTTACCATATTTACTTGAGTATAAAAATAAATATGGAAGTATTATTAAAGGTTTTGAAGAGAATAAAAAACAATTTCAGTCAGCAGGAAATAAAAAGTTTGTATCATTTAAAAGTGGACTATCTACGATTATTAATCGCTTAGAAGAAGTGCTGACGGAGACTGTCATTAATAAAGGTGCTGTAACAACAGTGATAAGTAAAAAAGGGGCTCGGTATGAGGTTTCTTTTGCAAATCATGAGACAATACAAGCTGATTATGTCGTTTTAGCAGCTCCACATGATATCGCACAAACGTTATTACAGTCTAATGAGTTAAATGAGCATTTTAATAAATTTAAAAATTCAACGCTTATAAGTATTTACTTAGGTTTTGACATACTAGATGAACAACTACCGGCTGACGGCACAGGTTTTATCGTAACGGAAAACAGTGATTTACATTGTGATGCTTGCACATGGACAAGCAGGAAGTGGAAACATACATCTGGTAAACAAAAGCTATTAGTAAGAATGTTTTATAAGAGCACTAATCCAGTATATGAAACGATCAAAAGTTATAGTGAAGAAGAATTAGTACGAGTTGCTTTATATGATATTGAAAAGAGCCTCGGAATTAAAGGTGAACCGGAAGTAATTGAAGTTACAAATTGGAAAGATTTAATGCCGAAATATCATTTAGAACATAATCAAGCTGTTCAATCATTACAAGAAAAATTGGCCGTGCTTTATCCTAATGTATACTTAGCTGGTGCTTCATATTACGGTGTAGGAATTGGTGCTTGTATTGGAAACGGAAAGAATACTGCCAATGAAATAATTACGACATTGAATGAACAGTCAAAATAATAATATTGAATACATATGTAAATAAAATGTCCCTCCAACATAATGGAGGGACATTTTATTTGTAATTATTTAACATTAATTACAATCTTTTTGTGATTGGCTTTATTCTCTTTAATAGTTAATGTTATTTTTCCAGATTCTTCAAAGGAATACGGTGAGAGCCGATAAAGTTCTTTAATACTATGTTTTTCTTTTAATTTATTTGTAGGAATTAATGTTATATTAGGCTTCCATGTTTCCTGTTTGCCTGAAGGGTAGTCTACTATTATTTCTGGATTATTTAATTGTATTGTTTCCCAAGAGACAAAATACAGTTCAACTTCTGCATCTTTTTTTAGTAATTCTTCTGAGAAATAACCAAACTCACCAACATTACCAAAAACAGTGAAATTTTGATTTTGCAATTTAATATCTAAATATCTAGGTTGATATGTTGCTGCGTGATACATTCCGTATGAAAGAGAGAGTGTGGCAGCGATTAATATACCAACTGAAAATGTCTTAAAGCTATTTCCTTTAAAACTTGTCATCATAAATGAGTTTGGTGTGAATTTTTTTGCGAATAAAAAAATGAGTAAAATGAGCAAGAGGGATAAGCCAATGAAAATATACATAAAGTTTAAGCACCTCCGTAAGAAATATTTACTGTTTTTCTATATTTTAACATGAGAGGGTGTAAATTAGGGGTGGTTTTTAGAGGGGAATTAATAAATACAACGAAGTTATATATTATTAATAGGATAAACATCGCTAGAAATATTTGATTTGTGGGACATTAAGGACTTTCCTAATTATAAATACTTTTTCTGCTATAATAAATGAGTAGAGAGAAAGGAGTGATCCTATGGTATTTCCTATGTTAGAAACAGAACGCTTGCGCTTAGTTGAAATAGAACAATCTTATTGTCAAAAAATATATGAAATATTCTCATTAGATGAGGTAACGTGTTATTACGGTATGAATTCTTTTACTGAGTTTGGACAAGCTTCACGTATGATTGAATCTTTTTCAAAAAATTACTTTGAGAAAAAGGCAATGCGTTGGGGGATTGTATTAAAAGACACAAATAATTTAGTAGGAACAATTGGATTAAATAATTTACAACTTTGGAGTAAACGCTCAGAGATTGGATATGATTTGCATCCTCGTTATTGGGGGAATGGTTATGCTTCTGAAGCTGCTCGAGAAATTATTACTTATGGATTTCGAGATTTAGGCTTATTTAGAATTGGAGCTATTACATATCCTGAAAATATAACTTCTTGTAATATGTTATCTAAATTAGGTTTTCAACAAGAAGGGCTGTTACGTGGATACATTCATCAAGGAAATAAACAACACGATGCATTAATGTATTCTATTGTACGAACAGATGTAGAGGATATTCATTATTAATAAAAAAGCCCTTCTTATTTAAAATAAGAGGGGCTTGTAAAAATCAACCTATTTTAGGTAATAAACGTTCTCCGCTTTTCATACTACTTTTACATAAAGGGCATTTAGGCTCTTCTTCAAATGAAAAGTTCTTTCTCATCCATCCTAAACAATCCTCTGATTCACATTCCCAAACAGGGGTTTGTTCTGGTGGTACTTCTGCTACATCGTTCTTTCGATTGCGATACATGTAACCACTCCTTTTATGTAAAAATTTTTAGTTATATATTAAAAAGGTTGTTAACCGAGCTGGTAACAACCTTTTTATTGATTGAATTATAGCTTTACAACGTTTTTAGCTTGAGGTCCACGGTTACCGTCTTCAACTTCGAAGCTAACTTCTTGACCTTCGTCAAGAGATTTGAAGCCGTCGCCAGTGATAGCTGAGAAGTGAACGAATACGTCGCTACCGTCTGCAACTTCGATGAAACCGAAACCTTTTTCGCTGTTAAACCATTTTACTTTACCTGTTAATGTCATGGTAATGCCTCCTAAAATTTAAAAAGATTACAATATGATCGGCCTTATTCGATTGAAAATAAAAGTTCACATATTATCAAAAATCCATAAGGAGTACAAAACATTCCTGATTGATACTTGATAATATGCAAAGAAAGTATAGTGCTAAATTGACCTTAATTACTATCTTACAACAAATGGTGGGAAATAGCAAGTGCTGGTAATACCAGTGAATGAATTGGGTGATACTGGTAAAAAGCACGAAGACATCTCTTTTATTTATATATTATTCCTAATCTGAATTTATTCCAAACAGAAATCATTTATTTTAAAAAATATGTTTAAGGGAAACGATATATATTTTAAGAATACAGATGATTACAATAATAAGGAGGATAGAATATTGCTAAATAAACAATTTAAAATAATTGAAGCAGCAAAAGAAGGAAGAAGAAAAGTTCATCCTATTTTCGCTGTTATACTTGCAATTGTATTTTTAACTTTAGGTGAATTTTTCATGTTGTTTATGCTGTTTTTACCGAAAGCAGATACATCATTTGTAAAGGCAATTTATAGTAATATTGAGATGATATTAACGTTTGGTGGGGCTATATTTTTTATTTTTTTATGGATTAGGTTTGTAGAGAAAAGGTCATTTTCATCCATTGGTTTTTGGAAAGTGCAATGGATGAGACAGTATTTGAGAGGTGCGTTAATAGGATTTGTCTTCATTTCAATACCAGTAATTGTACTTGTATTAACAGGTATTGTAAAACTACAAATGCAACAAATTACGGCAACCGCCATATTTGGTATTGTAGGATCTTTAATTGCTTTTTTAATACAAGGTGCAACGGAAGAAATTATTGTACGAGGCTGGTTGTTTCCAGTTATTTCTGTTAGAAGTCGTATATGGGTTGGGATTATAGTGACGTCCTTTTTATTTGGTTTTCTTCATTTACTTAATCCAGGTATTACAATTCTTTCAATATCGAATATAATATTAGTTGGTGTATTTGCAGCTTTTTACGTATTAAAGGACAGTAGTCTTTGGGGGATTTGTGCATGGCATTCCATTTGGAATTGGGCACAATATAATGTCTATGGTTTTGCAGTTAGTGGCATGACGATATATTCAACACCACTATTTAAACCTGTAACAAATGGGTCAGAAGTGCTTCATGGAGGCTCATTTGGTATTGAAGGTAGTATCATTACAACAATAATGCTCTCTATCGCTTCAATCGTTTTATGGAAACAGTTATGGGGGCGAAAAGTGAAACAACGAGATATTAGCTAATGAAAGAGGGAGAAAATATGGGGATTGTAGCGTTTGAGGGAGCGAGCGCTGTTGGTAAAAGTACAACATGTCGTGAATTAGAAAAAAATTACGGTGCATTTATTATACCTGAAGTTAATCTATTATTTGAAAGACCAAAAAATGAACATAGAACATGGTATTTTGAAAAACAAGTAGAGCGCTGGAAAATAGCAATACAGAAGTCGCAGCAATATGAGTTAGTAATACTTGATGGTGATATTTATCAGCCACTTAGTTATAATTGGTGTTTCCATTTTGATATATTTAATCAGCCGTTATCTTTAATAGAAAACTTTTATAAAGAAAAGATAATTAACGAAGAAATTGGTTTTCCAGATCAATATTTTTATTTATATACAAGTGAGGAAGAGCTTAGAAAACGGAAAGAGTCTGATGGGACGAGAAAAAGAAGAAACTTTGAAAAACATTTACATATAGCTAAACTGTTCCAACGTTATTATGAAAACTTAAATAATGTTACAAAAGGGTACTGCAAGTTAATCGGGGCGAAAAATGTAAAGACGAATGAAATGGAGATTATGAAAAGTTTAAAGGATTTGAAAGTGAATGAAGAAATACGGTTTGATGTTTCAAGGTTAGATGCTATAACGTGGTGGTTACAAGAGAATCGTGCATATTAAAAAGAAACGGGTGTCATATAAGGCGCTCGTTTTTTTATTTAAGTGGAATATTTTTTCATCTACTTTATAAGTAGAAATAGTATAAAGTTTCGTAGTTTTAAATGAAATGCTTAGTATATGTAATAAATATTAGAGAAGAAATTTTATAACGTGACAGAATAATCTTTTAATTTATCTGAAAAAGAAATACAATATAAGGAAATGTATGA
>NZ_JBALMG010000169.1:0-352 GCF_036963225.1 Bacillus sp. JJ783
CAGAAAAAATTACATGAAGTTTTCATTAATAAAAGTGTTATTCATATAATTCTCCTAAAAATAGTAAGATAAATAAAAAAGAGCGGATTTCCGCTCTTTTTTATCCTTTTACGATTGAAATTATTGAATTCCTTCTGGTAACTTAATTGAATCAAACTTTTCATATGAATCAATCTTTATACTCACAACTGCAGCCAATTTTTCCTTATCTGTACTAGCTTTTTTATCTGAGTTACTTTCACTCACTTTTATAGTTGTTCGCATCTCTTCAAATTTATAATCTCTTGTTATTATATATTCAATGTTAAACGCATCCATATTAAATCCTTCCGTTAATTTCTTCATATCTCCA
>NZ_JBALMG010000169.1:458-9992 GCF_036963225.1 Bacillus sp. JJ783
CTTTGCTTTCATTTTCTTAGCCAAAGCTTCCGGTAAATCTAACTCATTAAGTAAATTTTTACTGACCATTACATCATTTACATTAAATTGATCATTAGGTATCGTAACTAACTCTCCTGTATCAGGGTTTTTCACTTGAGCAGCGACCTTTCCATCTACTTCATACGTTACAATATCTGTACCACTTATTTTCATTTCAGCTCTAGAATTCTTCAGTTTCGGCTCCATCTGTATTTTCATTTTAATCTCTTCTGATTGACTGCTCCCCTTCATTGACATAAGAGATGTCAATGTAAGATATTCCTCTTGTTTTAATCCGTCAGCTGCTTTTTTAAAAATATCTTTCGCTACTAACTCTTTTTCTTTTTTTACAGATACTGTTTTAGGTCCACTTATTTTTTCACTGCTACAACCAGTTGTTAAACCTACTATTAGCGCCAAACTAGATATTACAACCATTTTCTTCATAATGATCCTCCCCATTTCCCGCTTAAAAATATTTTCATCTCATGTATAGTAAATCAACTGAAATAAATATATATACAATAATTATTTAACCTCTAAACTAAACCAGTTATTCACTCCGTATACTAACGTAACTAATGCTCCTATTACACCAAAAACAACAATATTTATACTAATTGACGAACCGAATAAAACAGCCATCATTGACACCATCAGTAATAGCATGGCGATACTATTTATCTTAATTTCTACTATTTCGCCATCCTTTACTTTCTTTTCTTTACTTCCAAAAAAGAATTGTTTTACTTTAATATTCGCTTCATCTAATTCAAAAGGAAGCGTATATTCTTCGTTATTCTCAAGTTTCATTACTACTTCGTTATCTACCTTTACAGCAACTCTTGTTGCTCCGCCCATCATACCCGTTGCCCTTATTACTTTAATGCTCATATTAAATCCCCCTATTAGATTTCACTGCAACTATTAAGAAATTCCCCTTGTTGCACACTACTTCATCCTCAGTTCAATAAACATAATATTCCAAAAGATATTATAACAAGTCCCCGTCCAATATTTTGTCAAAATTTGTCGCGTTTCTACAAAAAGGATATTTTATCCATTATCATAGTAAAAAGACTCTTACAATAGTAAGAGTCTCTTTTATAAAGTAAAACCTTCATTAGCGGAAGGATTATTACTTCATAAAGCTGGGCCATCTGCAAATAGGAACATACTATCACTTCGGCTGTAAAGTTAATACTTTCCCTTCAATTCCATCTGTATTTAAAGTAGTCGTATGATACTCACCATTCACCCAATCATCTATTTGATCATGATACCAATCGCTTCTAAAATGTCCTGACTGTCCCGGCCCCACTATATGATAACCGTTTGACATATCTTTCGTATCAATGACAAATCTCCATGAAGCACCGTGATTTACAATACCATTATCTCCGTAATTCGCTGCTTGAACCGTAACTTGACTTCCTCCAATTGGAACTGGTTTCTCACGATTAAATGCGAGTAGTGCTAATATACTAGATGATCTCGAAATTGGATGTGTAAAAGCAAGTTGATGGTAATCGCCCCACTTCCACTCTGTTACATTCGATCCATACTCCTTCTGTAATTTCTTCATTACATTCTCGTACGATGTATGCACAACTTCTGTGAAGCCTCCGTACTTCGTAAACCAAGCACTATTTTCACCGTTTACTTCTTTACGAATTAGTTCATCGACAACTTGTTGTTTCCCTTCAAATAACTCCATTACATCTTTCGGTACTTCTTTTGAAAATAACGTATTCGAAATCTCTTTCATTAACAAATGGAATATTAATGGTGCCGCTTCATCTTTACTATCGTAAAAGTTCCACTTTGTTAATTGTTTGACGCCTTCTTTCTCCACTTCATTTAAATCTGTTTTATTTAACTCTTTTAAAAATATAGGAGCAAATTCTTTCCCGTATAAATTCTTTTGATCCATCTGTAACTTTTGTAAATCTTTCACCGTATATTTTTCCTTCTCTTGTAAAAACTCTTGAATGCGCATTTGCCTATATGGCTGTGCCCACGTATTACTAATATGGTACGGATAATTATCATCAACAATTTTATTATTGGCAGTTGAAATGAACCCTTGTTTTGGATTTATTACTTTTGGAAGCTGATCAAATGGGATATACCCTTCCCATTCATATTCATCTGTCCATCCTGGAACTGGCAAACTACCATCGCCTTTTTTACGCACTGGTATATTTCCATTCGCTTTATAAGCAATTGTGCCGTCATTTGATGCAAACACAAAGTTTTGAGTCGGTGTGTGAAAATCTTGAAGAGCTGTTTCAAACTCATTCCAGTTTTTTGCTTTATTCATATTTAATACTGCCTTTAATTCAGCTGAAGGCTCTAAAGCAGTCCATTTCAAAGCGAATACTGTTTTCGTTTTCTCCTTACCCTTATCCGCAAACTCTGAAATTACTGGACCGTGCCTCGTAATTGTAACGTTATACGGAATTGTTTTCCCGCCTTTTACTTTAATAGATTCATCAACAACCGTAGCCTTTTCCCATTTATCGTTATACAAAAATTCATTTTCATTATTAGGATTTCTCTTTTCAATATATAAATCTTGTACATCAGGACCAGTATTCGTAACACCCCATGCAATTTTGTCATTGTGCCCTAATATAACACCTGGTACTCCAGCAAAAATAACGCCACTCACATGTAAATCTTTCATGTCAAGTCTCGTTTGATACCATATAGAAGGTGTCGCAAGCGATAAATGAGGATCATCCGCTAAAATCGGTTTACCAGACACACTCTTCTCACCGCTTATCACCCAGTTATTACTACCGTTAAACTCCGGCGGAATTACTGTCTTTGAAAAACTTTGTGCTACATTCACATTTGTATTTTTCAGTTCAGCGAGCAATCTAGGTGCATCTTTCGGATATGTAGGAAATAGCTCATTTGCTTGCTTTTCCGGAAGATTTTTCAACGCCCAATATCGAAATGCCTGTCCATGCCAATGTCCTCCTAAATCAAACGCCATATACTTTCCGATCGTTAAAGAATCAACCATTGACCATTCAGCAGGTTCATAACCTAATAGAGTAAACTCCACTGGCAATTTCTTTTCGGCCTTCGCCTCACGTATAAAAGCATTCACCCCATCAGCAAATGACTGCAGGGCATATTTCGCTTCCCCATCATATTGATTTAAAGATGCTTCTGCCGCTCGCCGTAAACCGAGCGTTCGAAACAACTTATCTCTATCAACAGCTGCTTCCCCTACAACTTCACTTAACATACCAGAAGCTTGTCTTCTACTTAAATCCATTTGAAACAAACGATCTTGCGCTTGTACGTATCCTTGCGAAAAATATAAATCATGCGCATTTTCCGCTTTAATATGTGGTACACCTTTACTATCTCGTTTCACCGCAACAGCGTGTTGTAAATCCTCAAGTTTTATCGTTCCATCTATCTTTGGCATAGAACTAAGCGTATATATGTTCAAAAAAATCATAGCGCAAATAAACAAAAAAAGAACGATACCACTAGACCAAATAAAAATTCTTTTTCCCCTATTTCGTTTCTTTTTTACGACGACTTCCATACAATCCCTCCTCTCTCAATCTATTCGCTTCTATTGTGAAAGAACCTTTTAGAAAAGAAGAAATCATTACTTGCTCATGCTATGGATCATACAAACTGAACACTTCTCTCTTACGCACTATTTCCTTTCCTTTACTGAAGCTTACTCGTCCTTTCTTACACCAATTCCTCAAAATCCCATTTACATAAGCAAGTGTTCCCTTATTATTTTCAAACGCGATTTTAAGCGCCTCTAGTACTGTCTCTCCTGAAACTTTTTGTATCCACTCCTTCAATTCCTTCACGATATATGGAGATAGACTACTTATATTTTGTTCGTAAAACTTATAAACTTTACTATGCGAAGTAGCCTCTTCTACCGTTTCTACCTCTTTCATATCTTCTTTCTCTTCAATAACTGCTTGTGAACCCTCTTCTTTCGGCATACCAAAATACTGTAGTAATAATGGAATCTTGTATTCTTCTTCAAGACATTTACGTAAAAACATATGTATGAACTCGTTACTTTTCACAGTCTTTAACTCACGTAACACACACTTCTCTACATTCGTATTTAAAATAGGGTTATAATGTAGCCAATTTATTATGAATAACTCTTTCGTTTCCGCATCATATAAAATCTTCCCGTATTCCACAAACCGGTTCAATAACTTCTCAACAGTCTCCATACTGTAACCAGTTTCAAGCTCTGCCAAACGCTTTGGGAATATGTAAATACCACATTGCTTCGTTTTCGTACCAGTTAACAAATATATGTAAAAATAACGCTCTTCTGGCGTTAAATCTAATATGAATTCATCTTGCCAAAAGTTCACCTGCACATTACGGTACACCGCCATCAGTTTCCCTCCACTCTTTGCTAGCAAATAGGAAAATTCCAATCCTTCAATATAAATATAAGAATGAGGTAACGGTTTTGGCATTCGAATTTCAAATTTTTTTACTACTACTACACCGGTTTTATTTTTTCGCGCTTTTTTGTTCTTGTAGTTGTTTTTGTTTTTGTTTTTTCTTTTTCTTAGTGATTTATTACTTGGTAGGTGCTTATAAGGGGCTTTGAAGGGGGTTATATAGTGTTTGCATTCCCCTCTTATCTGATGTCTAATTACAAATGTCTCCAACAATCTTCATACATTGCAGACAGCCATTATGATTCACCTGCTCATATTTACCCGAAAACAAAAAGCACTTGTTGCCTTCGTAGACAATTCAGTGCTTTAAGGTTGAAAGTTTATAAATAAAAGTGTCTATAATCGACATAGTTGATTGAAATACAATTCTGTTACATTTATTTTAGTAACGATAATATGATACATACCGAATTATCTATAACTGAACGTTCTGGGCGAGATTTCATTAACACTGTTAATCCAATTAATGAAGTGACTAGCGTTTGTGCCAATGCTTTAGCATTCACATCACTTTGCAGTTCTCCAGACTGAATACCTTTGGCGATTAATTCTTGAAATATAACTGAAAGATACATTTGATGTTCTCTAGTCAACACTTCAAATTTTTCATTATGAGGGGCAATCTCAACCATTGTGTTAATACAAAAACAGCCTTTATTTGATTCTCTTTTATATTCCTCTTCCACCATATTTTCAAAAAACATACGAATTGATTCTTTGACAGATTGTTCTTTTTGAAGTTTTGTTCGAATGCTAGCTGCGTGTAAATTCGTGTATCTCCGTAATGCAGCTTCAAACAGCCCTTCTTTATCACCAAAGGCTGCATATAAACTCGGTCTTTGTATTTCCATTTTAGCAGTTAGATCACTTAATGAAGTAGCAGCGTATCCTTTCTCCCAAAAAAGTTGCATAGCAGCATCTAAAGCTTTTTCTTTATCAAATTCACGTAGTCGAGCCATTTAACCCCTCCTCTTTCTTCATCTGTTTTCTAAATTACAAATCACGATTTTATGTACTAATCAGTATATTATATATCGTATAAAATTATAAATGATATGTCAAAAGAAACTGAAATTACTTTACAATTTACTTGACATAGTAACTTCTCCCTGTTTATATTTTACTTACGAAATAATATACCGTTCGGTACGTTATTTTTCAAAAAAACAAAAGGAGATGATATTATGAATACTAAAGAAAAAACAACAACTGCTCTTACTCAGAATAATGATCAGTTCCAATTACCTATCAATACAATCATGCCCCGCTATATAACTCTATTATTTTCAATAGCTTGCGGGATGGCTGTGGCGAATATATACTTCGCCCATCCTCTACTTGATTCTTTATCAAATGAGTTTAAGATCAACCATTCAACTATTGGTGTCGTTATTACGATTACTCAAGTTTGTTATGCACTCGGATTACTTTTATTAGTTCCACTTGGTGATTTGTTAAGCCAAAAAAGACTTATTATTGTTCAAATGCTTTTATCCGTTTTCGCTTTAATTGTGGTCGGAGTCGCTCCTTCAAGTACCGTACTTTTTATAGGTATGGCCTTAGTCGGAATTCTTGCGACTGTTACGCAGACACTCGTCGCATACGCATCCATTTTAGCTAACCCAGAAGACCGTGGGCGAATAGTAGGTTTCGTCACGAGTGGTGTCGTAATAGGAATTCTACTTGCACGTACATTCGCCGGAACATTAACAGATCTAGCGGGATGGCGTTCCGTTTATCTTACCTCTGCTGTACTTATGCTCTTCGTAATTGGTTTGTTATATCGTAATTTACCTAATCTTGAACATAAAAAAACAACTATGACCTATCGTAAATTATTACATTCTGTTCTCTTATTATTTGTAGAAGAAAGGATCTTACGCATTCGCGGAATATTAGCATTGCTCATTTTCACTTCATTCAGTATTTTATGGACTTCATTAGTTTTACCTCTAAGTGCTGCACCATATAATCTATCACATACAGCTATCGGAGCATTCGGCCTTGCTGGAGTTGCTGGTGCATTAGCTGCCACTAAAGCCGGACAACTTGCTGATCGCGGATTTGGAGAAAGAACTACTGGCATAGCCTTATCCTTATTATTACTTTCATGGCTCCTCATTAAATTAATGAACCATTCTCTATTCCTACTAGTTATCGGTGTTATCCTTTTAGATTTAGCTGTGCAAGCTGTACATGTCACCAATCAAAGTATGCTTTTCACAGTGCGTCCAGAAGCGAGAAGTCGCCTCACTGCCAGTTACATGATTTTTTATTCTATCGGCAGTGCAACAGGTGCAATTCTTTCCACAAACATTTATGCAAGCTACGGATGGAACGGAGTTTGTATATTAGGTGCATCCGTTAGTGCTTGTGCTCTTTTATTTTGGGCAATGACCTTACGGCGATCGTCACAACTAAAAGAAGACTAATTCATAAGTATATTTTTTAATATGTGTTTTTCTACAAGACTATAGAATACCCTTTACTTTTTAAAATAAATCAACGGCATTTTCATATAAAAAATGCCGTTGATTCCAAACTTTTATGTATGTGATTCGCCATTTCATGATAATAGATCATATACTAGCGAAATACATCTATTACAAATTACCTTTAACTTGTCCGACAATCTCATTTATCGTATTTCGATCAAACTTATCACTAATTTCGTATGGCTTACGATCTCCTACTAATTGTACCCCTACGATGTCTTTGCGGTCCTTACCATATTGCACTTCAATAATAGATCCGCGCTCTATTTGTTTCCAAATGTAACCTGCTTCATCTTTATTATCTAAAATAATACAGTCCTCAATATTTTCATCGATCCCAATTAACTTGTTATCATCCATATACCCAACCTCGTATTGTAGACGTTCTTTCGCTTTTCCGCTTACTAATATACCTTTGCTACCATATGAGTAATCCGTATAATCCTTTTTCTCCGCTTGTACCGCTTTCGGCTCTTTTGCTTCAGTTTTTTCAGCAGTTCCACAACCCGTAATAATACATATTGGCATAACCGCCGTTAATACTACTCTAGTCAATTTCTTTATCACTTATAACCAACCTCACATGCTTAAGTTTAAATTTCATTTATTACCTTATTAAACAATAACATGATACTAAGTAGACAGAACCAAAGATAACCTATTATTTACATACTCACACTTTAATTAAGGACTATGCCATTTAAACCTAGTCCCTACATAACTTTAACTTTGCTTCACATACTTAATTGTATTGAATGACGTCTCATTAAATAATCGCAAGTTTTTCCCATCATAATCTTGAACTTTATATGTTATTTTCTTTTTTTGAATTGTATCTTCTACACCGTCTACTAAACGTTTATTGAGATGTAAATAGATTGTAAAAGCTTCCTTATCATACTCCCAAGTTCCTTCAATATAATTCTTTTTATTTGGATACTCACCTTTACCATATGTTTCAAATGTCTTATCACCTTTTAGAATGAGTGACATATTGAAACCGTCTGTTCCTTGGAATCCCCAGTTACCGATTAACTCCGTACCATCTTTCACATTCTTCATAACGTTATCCGTGTTAATTCCAGCTTTCTTATCTAACTCTTTCAAATCTTTCATAGATACTGTACCGTCACCGACTTTAATATCCCCTTCAAGATCTTTGAATGCTTTAAGCCAGTAAATATCTCCTTCTTTCACTAGCTTTTCGGATTTCTCGATTAACTCTTTATCAGTCTTATCACCTTTTTCTCTTTTTTCTTTTCGGGTGAATACTTCATTTATTAAAGAAAAAGACTCTCTAAAATAACTAATTGCTTTTTCAAAATCCTTTTGTTGATTTACATACTCTTTCGGCGGATCTATCGACTCAAATTTATCTAACATTTCATTCAATTCTTTCACACTATCTACTAGGTCTGATTTCTTTTTCTTACCGTCAAAAACCTCTCTTGTTATTTTATTATGCTCGGCAAACAACTTATCAAACTCTATCCCTAATTTATATACTTTATTAGGATAGTCTTCCTTCGAAACTTTTTCCTTCTGAATCTTAGACTTCGATTCTTTTACTTTAGACTCTTCTGTTTTCTCCTGTTTAGAAGTGTTCGTTTTCTCAGAAACTCCACAACCAAATAACAACATGACTGGAACTGCTACCCCTAGTAGTTTCTTTGCGTTCATGAATGAATTCTCCTTTTGCTTGAATAGATTATTCGTACTATACTCATCCTTTATTTTTATCTTGTAATTAAAGTTATAATCGCAATAACTCCTAGAATCGGTCCCCAATATTCCATTTTTATAAAAAATAGTGAGTGCCTTTTGTTAAACATCACTTTTTCACCAGTTTCGGCATCTATATAAATTTTCCCACTTGGTTTATTAATATATTTTCCTAAATACCAAGACATAAGCCCTGATATAATAAACATTACTGCCATTGGCCAACTATGTTCTTGAAAATATGTAGCGTCTCCCGTTATAGATTCAAAGAAAACCTTACCCAAAAGAGTATTAATAATTACAATAATTGCGACTAAAAAACCCCAACCTGACCAAATAATCATTTGTTTCTCCTCCTAATGCATACAACTTTGTACCTTATGTTAATTTGAACTGCACACGAAAACATCTAATTTACTGAATATACAGACTCTAAAAATTACACTTAAGCTATATTCATCAATTAGAGTCTAACTTTAATGTTCTAAATGCAAATGAACCAGACATAATTTGTAATATTGTCGGAATAAGTAAAAAGAATAATGACATAAATAACATAACTATAGGAATCACAATCATACAAACTCCATAAACTTTATTATTAACCTTGTTTACTAAACATGATAAAATGAATAGCCCTATTTGAACCGTTAAAATAATAGAATAATAAGCCAAAAGTTTGTAATCAAAACCTTCCATAACATTAATGGCTACAATTATTAAAATAATAGAAATTATAATTCCCAAAATACCACCAATTAAACCTAATACGAATTCAGGTGTTCTTTTCAATACAATCCCCCCTTCTATTAACC
>NZ_JBALMG010000170.1:0-302 GCF_036963225.1 Bacillus sp. JJ783
CATCATAAAAAATAAAATAAGAGAAATTCAATATAACAAGTATACTAAATTTCTCTTATTTTTTATTTCGAAAATCTAATATTGTCATTACTTTTGTAGCAAGAAGCATAAGATGGCCGTTTTAGTGTTGTCTATGAGTATAGTTAATTTTCAAAACGAAAGAAAGCTGCATAATTTTTAAAAATAATACCTAACTAGGTGTATTTAGCGTGCTCATTTTTAAGGGTAAATAGTATTTAAAGAGTTTTTTAGTTTATTTGAACGAAAGTGCATTTTGTTTCCGTTCTTAAGTTGATGGGCAT
>NZ_JBALMG010000170.1:393-2396 GCF_036963225.1 Bacillus sp. JJ783
AATAAAGTATACGATAAAAAATACAGTAAAAAAAGGACACGCTCGTCAGATACTCCTAGCAAGCGTGTTCTTTTACACTTTTCTACCAATGAAACTATTATTTTACTCCTACGTCATTCCAAGCTTTTTGTACAGCTTGATATGTCGCGCTATTAACGCCATCGTAATCAGCAACAGATTGTAATAAAGCAGCACGTGCTTTGCTGAAATCACTTGTTGGTGTTAAGTACGTTGTTAAAGCACGGTAGTAGATTTTTTCTGCTTTTTCCTTACCAATAGCATTGATTGTTAAATAAGCAGCTTTATTTGGAATACCGCTATTGATATGTACGCCGCCATTGTCTCCTTCTTCTGTTGGTGGTAAATATTGATAGTCATTCATATGAGCAGGTTGGCCATACTTTTCAGGATTTGATAAGCTGCGAAGTGCATCTCCTGCAACTTTTGGCGTAGTTACAGCTTCTCCTAAATCCCAGTTGGCTGGATCAACGAAATATCCAAATACATCAGAAAAAGATTCATTTAGTGCCCCGGATTGATTTAGGTATTCAAGCTCAGCTGACTTTTCAGTTACCGCATGTGTTAGTTCGTGTGCAACAACATCAAGCGAACCTGAAAGCGGTGCGAATTCAACACCATCGCCATCACCATAAACCATTTGTTGTCCATTCCAGAATGCATTATTGTAGTTGGTTCCGAAATTGATTCCAGAACGAATCGTTGCACCTTTTCCATCAAAACTGTTACGGTTATGAACATTTTTATAATAATCATATACTTTTCCTGCATTAAAATGAGCATCAACTGCAGGAGCTTGGCTCTTATCTATCCAAGCATTATCTTTATCGAATAGAGCGTAATTATCTGGATTTTGCCAATCAGTGCCATGATTAGTTGTAGTTGTCTCAATAACGCCACCATTCATCGGCTTTGTTGTGTCTTTTAAATAGTATTTTCCATATTGACTGCTATAAGTTGTATTCAGGCTTTTTCGATCCCCTAATACGCCGTTGCCATAGCCTTTTTGCGGAGTATCTGCATCTGTAACTGCATTATATGAATTTACAATTGTTCCATCTTCTGCGTTTACATAGATTTTCCAGTTTGCTCCATAAGGTTTAATGAATTGTAATTGTACTTTATAAGTTAAGTAATAATTCCCGTCTTTTTCATAAACAACTAAATCTGCCTTTTCATTTGTAGATTTTACGGTTTCTTTCATTTGTTCTAACGGAGTCCCATTTGTTTCTACAAATGTATCTTTTTTTGCTAGATTAATATGTTTCCATGCATTTGAAAGGGCAGTTTCATTTGAAATCTTTGCCTTTGTATTTCCTTTCAAACGTTCAGCGGCAGCGGGATGTACGTCTCCGTTTACCGTTGTTACTTTGCCATCACGATCTGTATGAACAATGAAACGTGCACCATCAACTGGAACTTTATTAATAGATTGAATGTACACATAATGTTTCATTCCTAAATCATCTGACTTTATTTCTTTCAGTGTTAAGTCAGTTTGTGGGTTGATTTTAAATAATTCTTTATTTTCTTCAAGGAACGATTTTACCGCCTTTTCTGAGTCTACTTTTTTACCAGATAATTTTCCTGAAAGGAAAGATGGATTTCCTTGTTCATCATTCCACTTTTTTTGAACGACTTCCATTTTGTCCAAAGCTTCTTGCTGCGATACTTGTTCTGCTGCAAAGGCACTTGAAAATGGAGCACCTAAAACCATTCCAGTTGCTAGTAATGTAACGATGGATTTCTTCATTTTTATTTCTCCTCTCAATACTACGTATAATAAAGATGTATCTTATTAAGGAATTATACAGAAAAAACATTATCTTGTTATTATAAATGCAAAATTACATATTTTTTTAAAATTCTAATATTTCTAACGTTCTATCAGCTCCTTGTTATAGAAACATCCTTTCTCACAATGATTTATGGATGGAGGAATTTAGGATGTAATGTTGCTAAACACTCTGTTCCAAAGGTTTTAT
>NZ_JBALMG010000170.1:2501-4525 GCF_036963225.1 Bacillus sp. JJ783
AAATCGTTGCATCTAAAATACGAATTCGTTGAAAATAAGCAATTGAAGAGCTTGGAATTACTGATGGTTCACAAGTTTTATTTTTTAATCATAAAGAGAAAATATGTTTTAAAAAGCAAACAGCTTTGTTATAGAAACGTTTATTGAGTCCTTCCGGATTAATAAAAGTTCCTGTTGCTGCATGAAGTTGACCGCATAGTCTAACTAAAGAATTACTCGCTACTCGTTGACTAATCCAAACACAGATAGTGGCTAAATCGTGGCCCGAAAACTTACGCTTTCGTTGTACAAAGTCTAGTTCTCTAGCAAGTCATTCTAAAAATGAAGGCGTAAGATATTGATGTAATTCTTCAGAAAATAGTTGTAATTCATCTTGAATTGAGAGATTCATAAAAAACGTCATCCTTTCTAATTTAGCTTATTTAGAAAAGATAACGTTTTTGTATTTGAGGATACTAAAATTTCTTAAGTTGATGGGGTATCGCCGATTTGGAAATCGAAATAAAGAAGTACCAAAAAGCAAATTTAAATATGTAGAAGAAACAAATGTATTTGCTTGTCCGATGGGATCTATTTTAGAGTATGCGAGAACCGATAGAGAAGGCTATCGTCAATATAAGTCTGATCCAACAGATTGTGTAGTTTGTTCATTGCGTGATAAATGTTTTTCAAAAAAACAAAAACAGAAAGTTATTACACATCATATTTGGGAGGAATATAAAGATATTGCCAGAAAAAACAAATTAACAAGTACAGATAAAAAACTATACAAGGTACGCTGCTCGACTATAGAGCGAAGCTTTGCGGACGCCAAAGAACTAAATGGCTATCGATACGCGCGGTTTCGAGGGCTGAAGTCTGTCCAAATGCAAGCGTGTCTCATCGCAGCTTATCAAAACATGAAAAAATAGCTCTCCATCTAACCAAAAGGGGTCTGGTGGAGGGCTATTTTTCTAAATTCTATTATTTTATATTGTTTTCTTTCGCTAAAATCAAAAAAGATTTCCCAACACTCTGAAAGAAAAGACGCTTTAAAGCGTCTTTTCTTTATTTTTATAATTTAGTTGTCTGACGCTTGATAATCATAAATCTTTTCACGAATAGCGGATGCAATAAATTCTTCAATAGAACTGTTCGTTTCTTTTACAATGTTTGTGATTGCATGGTATTCACTGCTTGTTATCGTTACTGCTTTAGTAACACTACTGCTATCTAAATACACACTATTATTAACACGTCTTGTTAATTTTCCTTCTATTATATATGGGGTTAAACAATCAATCCATTCTACCTGCATTTGCATTGGTAATTGAATAATGGATTGACGAACATCAAAGTACCAAAAACCATCTTCCTCAGAAACCTTAATATTTCTTGGTGATACATACTGTAGTATTAAGTCAATTAAGTGAAAAATGTTACTTCGCAATTGATTTGATTTAGGAAAACGAAACTTTACAAACTTTTGGTGATGACTTCTTGGTTTATCGGATAAAATATATGCAGGCTTATATCCCATTTTAATTGAATCTTCTAGTGTCATATTGTTTCCAAACTCATCAATAAGCACAATATCTCCGCGCTTCGGAATGGATATAATGCGTGCTAATTTATTACCTTCCATAAATTTTTGGAACAATACTACATTATATTTTTGTGAGAATGTATACAGCGTATTGGCCTGATCCAATTGCTGTACCAATCCGTGTATTTCTTCCTCATTTACAAATTTAGTCTCACGATTACGATGTTTCTGTATAGTGCAAGTCAATACTCCTTCTTCTATCCACTTTTCAAGTTGATACATGCTCACATTATAATCTTTTGCTGCCTGATATAAGGTAATTCCTTCTGTTTCACGATCTTCTTTGAGCTTTTTTATGTCTTCTCGCTTAAATAAAAAGCTACCATCTAAACGCCAGGTCTCTCGATTAATTGGATTTAATTGTCCTTGTTTCATAAGAGTACTAAAAATGAAGCTACTAATTCCTAAATAAGCTTTTACTTCATTCGTATTCATATTT
>NZ_JBALMG010000171.1:0-6930 GCF_036963225.1 Bacillus sp. JJ783
GTCCTATGTATTCAGCAACTAGTAATTTTTCATCTTTTATCATGATAGCTCGTACAATATGATGAAATTTACTTTTCATTTTGTATTCCTCCTAATCATTCACTTTATACTTGCTCGAAAATTGTCATTTAAAAGCGAGATAATATAAATCATAGGTGTTTCATATGGATGAACATTATTAATAACTGCAAGAGAACATTTTACATGTTTTCGTTTACAATTTAATTAAAACTAATAATTTTGATAAATGATTCTAAAAAAGAGTATGTTTATGAAAAAAATTATCAAAACATACTCTTAATATTTTTAGTTGATTCATTCGTTTACAAAAAGGTTTGATTATTCCCTTTCTAATACTTTTCCCTAGGTAAATTCATTCTCAAATTCAAATTTACCTGTTTGTACAAATTTTAGACCCTTAGCGAACCACGAAAACCCCTTGCGGCATAGTAGGATTCTGCTCCATTGTGATACACAAAGACATGGCCAAAGCGATAATCGCAAAAAAGGGCACCGCCAAGTTCTCTAATATCAGAAGGTGTTTGCACCCAACTCGACGTCTTCATATCGAAATTTTCAAGATTATGCAACGCACGATATTCTTCTTCCGTTAATAGTTCAATGCCCATAGCAGTTGCCATATCAATAGCGTTATTTTCTGGTTTATGTTTCTTTCTTGATTCTAGCGCTTCAAGGTCATAACAAACACTTCTACGACCTTTAGGACTTTCTGCTGAACAATCGTAAAAAATGTATTCGCCTTTTTCTTTATCACAATCAACAACATCAGGTTCGCCACCAGTTCGTTCCATTTCATTGAGCGACCACAACTTTTCAGCATTAAAATCCAGCTTCTCTTGAACATTAGCCCACTCTAGACCTGTATGGCGGTTCATGTTATTCTCAAAACGATCTTTCAATGTTTGTAATAATTCTTCACGTTGCTCTAGTGACAACTCCTTTTTATTACTTTCTTTCATATTAGTTCCTCCATTGATGTTTTTATTAATGATAGTTTAAGTATATATAAATACTGTTTTATAATAAAATGTTTAAATAATTTTGTGAATTCATTTTGCAATAATTTATATGATTTAGCAAAATCACTTATCCGCAATAAGGCCCTTTAACGGAACAACTTATTGCGGATAAGCAGTTCCTTACTGGATCTTTCAATTCTAGATGTTCTTTTCCTTTTCACTATACATACACGATATCACTTTATTCAAAACAGTACATCTTTATTCAACAACAATAAGCGATATACTTCCTCACCGTCATATACATTTCCTAATGGTTTAAAACCATAACCTTCATATAGTTTCTTTGCATAAATATTATCTTTATGGACAGTTAATCTAATTTCCTCACACTCTTTAAAGTTATTTTTTATTAAGTTAATGAGTTCCTTTAATGCTGCTTTTCCATATCCTTTTCCTTGCTCTTTTTCATCAACGATAAATCCGTTAATCCAATACATATCTGTTGATTCTCGTACATAAGCGTGCATAATAAAACCAACTATAAGGTCGCCATCATATATAGCGAATGGAACATATTCGACATTTTCACCATCTGGTTTTATGTATACTTTAGCAAGTGATACTGCCACTGCCGGAACAAATTGCATTTGATTTTCTTTAACTTGTAATTTCAATGCGTCTTCCCAATTTTCTCTCGTAACAATTTTTAATTGGACGTTCACTATTTTAAGCTCCTTTAAAAAAGAATTTATCTTTTATATTCAACGGAGTGAAATGATTCCCTTTTTCGACATCACCTTATAGCATTATTTTTATAAAGTCTCGAATAAATTCTTTTTCATCTAATTCTAATGCTATTTATTATAGATATTTTCCGCTCTCGATTTGTTTATAATTATCTTTTTTAAATGTTAAATGAGTAATTATAACCCCTAATATAGTAATTACCCCTCCACTATCGAAACAAAAGTTGGCACCTCACCTAACCATATCCAAGCGATAATACATGCAGCTACTGGTGTTAAATATAAAGAACTTGTTGCTTCAGAAGCACTAGAATGAGATGTAATATATGCTAATGTAATATATGGAAGTACTGTCGGGAACACACCTAAATATATAATACTCAAAGTAACTTCTATATGACTATGGATCAAGTTCTTTATCTCAAAGAGTTGCTGCAGAATGGTTAAGTAAAGGTTGTTATGAGGAGCACGTAGCGAATGTAAGGATTCACCTAAAAGAGCGGAGACGAATAATGATACAAGCCTTAAATAAGTATTTTGCAGATATTTCCACGTGGGATATTCTTAGCGGCGGATTTTTTATATGGCTAAGGGTGATACCTAACATTCCGATGAAAAAACTGTTTTCAGAAGCATTATCAAATGGAATTCTTTTAAATCCGGGACGTATTTATGAAGAGGAATCAGATCAGTACATTCGTTTATCGTATGGCTATGCTTCCCCTGAACAATTTACTCAAGGTATTTATATATTAAGTGAATTGATTCGTGAGTTGATGGAATAACAAAAATCCTCTTTAATGTAAAGAGGATTTTTGTTATATCTTATTTACCACAATCTCATCTCGTGTCCTAATAAAATGAGTTCTTTATAAGAATCACCGTCAATCTTTAGCGCTTGCACAAAAGATACCCTTATTTCAATATATTAAGTCGAACTAACAATGTTATTCAACTTTCCTCCTATACTGCAATACTATAAGAATAAAAAGGAGAAATTAATATGAGCATTTTCAATATTCTTTTGACCATTCACATATTATTTGGCACGATATGCTTAATTACTGGCATTATTGCGATGGTTGCTCAAAAAAAGAAAGGGAAACATACAGAATGGGGCGAAATATATCATGCATCCTATGTTGTAATAACTCTTACTGCAATTATATTGTCTATTATAAATTGGGATAAAATCGCATATTTATTTTATGTAGCAATTTTCTCTTATTCATTTGCGATTTATGGCTATCTTGCAGGAAAAAAGCGTTGGAAAAATTGGATTCATCACCATATTAGAGGTATGTTAGGCTCCTATATCGGTGCCGTTACCGCACTTTTAGTAAACATCGGAATTCATATTCCCATTATTAATTTACTGCCGCCTATATGGTTTTGGTTTTTACCGACGTTAATCGGTATTCCTCTCATAGTCAGTGTATCAAAAAAATATAAAAAACAAAGGGAAAATTAATTGCATTTTGGTTAATTTCTAATTTATTTTGATATTCTATGTAGTGAATTGAATATTTTGTTTTTGCACTAAGGACATGGAATGGAAGAAAAATAAAAGGGATCCAAGTTTTTGGATTCCTTTTATTTCTGTTTCTTTAAGGCATAAGTGTATCCAAACGATCTGGATAATTAGTAAACATCCCGTCGACGCCCCAAGAAATTAACTTTTTCATATCTTTTTCATTATCTACTGTAAATGGATGAACTTCTAATCCGAATTTCTGTATTGTTTTTACATAGGTCGCATCAATATATTTGTAATTCATACCAAGACCTATGCAGTATGTTTTATACTTTTCTATTTCTGATTCTGTTAATTGAACTGCTTTTTTATATGATAATAATTGTACTAGCGGTATATTGGCATTAAAATTATGAATCTTTCGCAGACTTTCTTCACTAAATGATTGAATAATAACTTTATCATTTATTTGGTAGTGATTAATAATTTCTAATAGTTTTTCTTCCATTCTAGGATATTCATCTGGCGATTTTGTTTCGATATAATAGTTAGCATTATGTCCAAACGTTTCAATAATTTCTTCTAGTGTTGGAACTTTAGCATCTTCAAATTCTTTCTTTGCTAAACTTGGATGCTTTTTATTGAAAAAAGAACCTGCATTCAGTTGCTTTATATCTACTAATGAATGTTCTTTTACTAACCCGGCACCGTTTGTTGTACGGTTTAATGTTTCATCATGCATAGCTATTAAATGTCCGTCTTTTGTCATTTGGAGATCTATTTCTATATAATCCCCTTTCAATTGTTGTCCTAATGTATAAGCGTCTATTGTATGTTCTGGTGCATATGCAGAAGCACCTCTATGCGCAATGTTTTTTATATGATTTGATTGATTAGTAGCTTTTATATAATTATGTTCATTTATTTGTTGAAAAACAAAGATGCTTATTACTGTGAAGAAACAAATGATTGTAATTATAGATGTTTTTTTCATAACGGTATGTTAACTCCTATATTTAAAACAATTTGACTTGGATGATTTACTCAAATAAATGCCGATTTTCAAAAACTGTCATTTGTCCTACAGCTTGAAAGCCGGATTTTTTATAAATATTTATTCCATCAGGTGAAGCTTGTAATACGCAATACGTATTTTTTAGTTGTTTAGCTTCTTGCAGCAAGAAATTAAACATAGTAGAGCCGAACCCTTTCCCTCTCATTTCTTCTTTAGTCGCTATATCATAAATACCGACACTATCTTTCGTACATACTAAAGAGCCAACAGATACTACCTCACCTTTATAAAGACCTAAGTATAGTTTCATGTCATCACTATTCCATAAATCTAAAGAAGAAATTTGATTATAGTATGCTTGAACGTGAGTACCTTCTGCTGATGTACCGAATAAAGCCGCTAGTGTTTCGCCAAATTGTTGTATTTGTTCTGGCGATGTTGCTTTTTGTATTGTAAAACCTGCTGGTATGTCTATTGTAGGAAGAATTGTTTGTAAATCTGCAACCATTGCAATATTATTTTCTGCTTCTATTAATCTAAGTTTTAGTAACTCGTTCTTAAGTGTATTCTCTCGCTTTGCATCCCAACACCAAACACTCATGGGGAACCCTTTTTGATTAAAGTATTCTATCTCCGCACATAATTCCTCGTTTCCTTCCGTTAAGTTGTTGTTTAATAAAGTAATAATATTAAATGTATCTGTAGGTAAACCACAGTTAACGGCAATATAATCCTTCGTTTTCTTTACACTCATTCCTTGCACATGTCGAGCAACATATGTAGTTTTATATGTAAAATTATCTATAAGTAACTTTTGATAATTCATCAATCGTGCTCCTTTCATAGAAAGTAATAATTTAATAACTCCTATATTAAATATAACATATAAGAAATTTCACTTAATCAATGATATCCCCCTTTTTACCCCCTTTATATCACACGATGTAGCATAATAAGAATTAAAAATGATATAACATTGTCGGAATGAAAAAAGTGGTATATAATAAATATTAACATTACTAGTAATTATTTTAGGTATTCCTAGAATAAAGGAGCGATACATATGAAAATTACTATTTATTTCGGAAGTCATGAAGATCAAGATGTTCGTACTATGGACTGTCATTTAGATGTAGAAGATACAGAAGAGATTGTTTCTGTATCATAATATAAATAATCGGGATGAACCCTATTCCCTACAGCGTTTAAGACACCTTTTACAGGTGTCTTTTTTATTGTTTTTTCGTCAAAAACCCTTTACTTTAGAGCGTTTTAATAGTAAAATATAAATATACGAACAAACGTTCTTTTTAATTTACTTGTACATGAAGGGATGATTTTAACAATGGCTCAAGCAAAGCGCAGAGGAAGAAAACAGCAAACACCTATTATTTCAAATACAGGCTTTATCGGCTCTGTCTTTATTGATACATTGGAGTTACAAAAGAAATCCTATTATTTCGCTCGTAAAAAACTTCAAATTGTTCATCATGTACTAGATGGTCTATCTGGGGCAACGAGTTCATTATTTAAAGAACATAGTATCTCCGCATACATGTCATGTGTGTATTTACATAAACAAAAGAAAATCGGCTTTGTTCTTTCAACAAAACCGTTTGAACAAAGTGATGGAGTTGCTTACTTTATAAATTATTTAATCGAAAAGAATTTTTACGGTAACGAAGAAGTAGAATATCAAGAAGTATTTAATACAGGTTTTATTGGGGTAGTTTTCGCGGATTTATCTAGTATAGATCGCTTTAATTTTGAGTTTGAAATGGGTATGTTAACGAAATTAATGAAAGATATGATTATTCCGGTTAAAGAACTCTTTTTACGCCACAATGTACCAGCATACATCTCTACTTCTCATTTAGAGGAACAAAACAAATTAGGTTTCGTTCTATCTGTAAAGCCATATGATGAACGTGCAGAAGCAGATTTATACTTCGAAACATATTTAAAAGAGCGCGGGTTATTTATTGGTGATGAAGAAGATGATATTGATAAGATTGTTATTAGAAAGACAGCTGAATTACGATAGTTTTCCAGTACAATTTACATTAATAAATTGTTCAGTATTTAATTTGAAATTAATACCTTCCTATTGGTAATAGGAAGGTATTAATAATTTATTAGNNTTTCGTACATCTCTATTTTTTTATTTAGTAAATCTTTACCCCAGACTTGCATTGCTTCTAATACAGGTATAAATTTTTTCCCCTACTTCGTTAAAGAATATTCTACCTTTGGTGGAACAACTTTATAAACTTCTCTGTGTACTAGCTCGTCCTCTTCAAGCTCTCTTAATTGTCTAGTTAAGATTCCTTTTGAGATACCAGGTAACATCCTCAATAATTCATTAAACCTAATAATTTCATTTTTGCTTAAATGCCACAAAATCACGATTTTCCATCTTCCTGCAATTGCATTTTGGGTAACTGTTAATGGACAAATTTCTTGCTGTGTTTCTTCAGAAACCGATTCACCTTGATAACTAAAACGTGCCATAATAAAATCTCCTATTACAAGTTAATTTTCCCTCCATAATTTGATTGCTATTAATAATTCCATCTTGAAGAATTAAATTTCCGCTACACTTAAAACATGTAAGAAAATTAAGTACCCTTAAATCTATCCCTAAAATTGAATTAGAAATCTCCGTTGTTATAGATAAATCATTTAACGCTGCCTTTAATTTATCTCTTCTTT
>NZ_JBALMG010000171.1:6979-7246 GCF_036963225.1 Bacillus sp. JJ783
GATTGGTAAAAAATATCTTTTTCGTAATTCATAGATTTTGCTAAACTTTTATAAAGAAAAAGTTCTTTAATTTCATTCAAACTAAATCCTAGCCATTTGTACTCTAATATAAGCTCTATATCTTTTTGACAATACTCATCAAAAAAATAATGGCCCCCCTTCTTTTCGGGGATAATTAGCCCGAGATCCATATAATGTATAATCGTATCTATACTTAAATTATTTTTTTCTCCAAATTTACCGATTTTCATAATATCACTACCAATA
>NZ_JBALMG010000172.1:0-24567 GCF_036963225.1 Bacillus sp. JJ783
GTTGAAACCACTTATGTCCTTGTATAAAAAGTTCTTTACTAATAAGTAGTATAATTACTGCGTTTTTCAAATTAGTAAAGAACTTTTTTATCTTTTATTTATATAGCTACAGTCAGTTTTGAAACTTCCTCAAGTAAAGAATTTTTTTATCCCGGCTCAATTTTTCGTAAGATGTCTATATTACTTGATTGAAGGCTATTTTTGCTTTGTTCATATCTCCTAATCAACCATTTCCCAAAATTGAGATGCTACTTTGGAAATTCTTTGGTCTTTTAATTTTACTATTACAGGCTCTAAATGAAAATCAAATTGTTTCAATTCAAAAAGCGTTGTATGTTCTAAAAATGATGATGTGTAATCCATTCTTGGAATAACGGATAATCCTAGTCCTCTACTAACAAGTGCTACAACCATCCTTATATCTTTACACTCGATAATGATATTTGGCTTGACTTGATGTTCATCAAACACTTTGAAAAGGTCTTCATTGAAGGAGAGTCCTTCCATTGCTCCTAGCATAATGAATGGGAACTGGGCAATCTGTTCAATCGTCACATGCTGTGATGAAAACGATGTTGCCCAACTTGATGGAATAATCACAGCGGTTGGTTGTTTTTTTAATATTTTCATCTCATATTGTTCACTATTGCCCAATCGTAAAAGTAAGGCAACATCAATTTCTCTTTGTTCTAGTCTTTTTAATAATTCTTCTGAATTTCCAGTTACTATATTTATTTTAACATTAGGGTATTGTGTTCTAAACGTACTAACATAGTCAATGAGCATATTCGAACATGCAGATGATACACCGATACTTACTATTCCTCCTGTACCTTGTTCAATTTCTTGAATTTGCTGCTTTACATCTTGAATTTGTATTAACATTTGATTGGCATATTGGTATAGTATTTCACCTGTTGCTGTAAGCTCCCATTTTTGACGATATCGATGAATTAAAGTTGTGCCAAGATCAGTTTCAAGCTTTTTTAATAATTGGCTAAGTGGGGGCTGCGCGATATGGAGCACTTCTGCTGCTTTAGAAATGCTTCCTTGTTTCACAATTTCTTTAAAGTAATATAATTGCCTGAAATCCATTGTATCTCTCCGTCATATGTTTTTTGATATGATTAGTTTATCATATATATATTTTTCATATGTCGAATTTGACGTTATATTTAATTCTATAGCTATAGTCTTTATATTGATAATATTAACTAGAAAGTGAGAGATACTATGAATCATTGGAGCAGAACCTTGAAGCGCATCATCTTATACGTGCTCGGGTTATTTTTTATGTCGATTGGCATTAGCATGTCGATTCAAGCAGGATTTGGTGTATCGCCTGTGTCATCATTAGCATATGCAAGTACGCTAACGATTGGTTTATCGGTTGGTGTGACAATGGCGCTTGCAAATGTTTTATACATTATTATTCAAGTGATATTAAGTAAACGAATGGAGTTAAATGAATTTGTGAGTCAATTCATTATTTCGTTTTTATTTGGGTTTTTCATGGATGCAACACTCTTCCTTGTACAACTTTTCCCTGCACCTGAAACTCTCCTTGCTCGAAGTGTATATTTGATTGTTAGTTTATTTGTTATAGCGGTCGGTTTAATGGGCTATACAACAGCGAAACTGCCATTAATGCCGTATGATGCGTTAACTTATGCAATTAGTGAAAAATTCAATTTAAAATTCGGTAAAGCAAAAATTTTGAGCGATTTAATAAACATTTGTGTGGCTGGTGCAATCTGTATAGTTTTCATTCAATCATTAGGCTCAATCGGAATCGGCACACTAATTGCCGCCTATTTTATCGGCAAAATTTTAGGGTGGATGATACCGTATTATCAACCAACTCTCCAACAATGGGTATTTAAAACAGAGAAGGCTGCCTAAGGAATCATAATAAAGTACAGGAAAAATAGATGAATCAAATTCCTCAGCCGAAATCAAATAATGAATTTTGCATCTTACCAAGTGCCAGTCCACATTAAGAATGGCATTTCTTTATTACTGCCTTTTCTTTGACCTTCTATTACTTTGGTTAAATGATAAAACAAACATTGTATTAAAACTAACCTGCCGTTTAGTTAAAGAAGGATCTTTAAACAACTTTTTTATATTTTAAAAGACTTTATTGTAAATTAAATAACTTTATTGCTACTTAACCCTATTTCATACCATCTTTTCAAACAATTAATTCAAATAAATTTTAGTGCTAGTATACAAAACTCTGTAATTATAAAATAAAAAAAGCATGACTTAAAATTGTCATGCTTTTTCTTTTCTATCAATAATTTTTTCAAACCTAACCTGTTACAGAAACTTTTACTCGTGAAAGAGCTTTTTTATATGTTAAAACCACTTAATTCTCAAACACAAAATTAATCTTATTATCTTTCCACTCTAACTTCGCATCAAACGTTTTCTCGCCTTTTTTAAAGCCTTTAATTAAATCGGTCTTCTCACCTTTTAATAGCTTCGTCATGTTTTTTTGCGAAATAGCTTTGCTTAATATCTTCTTCGAAATGGTAAAGTCACATTGTGTTGTATTGTAGTTGGAACAACCGTAAAACGTGGACTTGTCGATAACATCGCCATCACATTTTTTACAGTTCCCTACCTTTTTACCTGTTGTAAATTTCGATCCTTTTCGTTCAATCGATTCAACATGTAATCCAGTGAAATCCCATTTCTCTGACATTTCTACCGCATCTTCAATAATTTTAGCTGATAGTTTTTTCGTTTGTTCCATAAATGTCGCTGGTGAAGCTGTGCCTTCACCAATTTCCGCAAGGCGTTGCTCCCATTTTGCTGTCATTTCTGGTGAAGCCAGTATTTTATCACCGATTGCTGTAATTAATACTTTCCCTTTATCTGTTGCGTACACTTGGTTTTTCTGCACATCTATATATTTACGGTCTTTCAGCATCGTAATAATACCAGCACGAGTGGCCTCAGTACCTAAACCTTCTGTTTTCTTCAATACTTTCTCAAGCTCTTCATTCTCTAAATACTTACCGGCCGTCTTCATTAACGTAATAAGTTGTCCTTCTGTATAACGTTTCGGTGGCTGTGTTTTTCCCTCTTTCACTTTCACCTTTACAACTTTTCCTTGTTCACCTTCTGCGACAATTGGAAGAATTGTTTCGTCATCTTTATCGTCTTGGAAAATAACTTTACGCCAACCTTCTTGAATTTGCTGTTTTCCTTTCGAAATGAACTCAGCACGTTCGTCTACAAGAGTTGTAATCGTTGTGTAATCAAAGATTGCTACTTCATAATGCGCCGCAATAAGTCTTCTTACGATCATATCGTAAATTTTCTTCTCATCACCTGATAGTTTGCTTGGATTTGTAACTTGCTCTGTCGGTATAATTGCATAGTGATCTGTAACTTTCTTTTCATTCACATAACGCTTATTGTTCATAATCGATTCAATTGGTGCTGGCAATAAACCTTTATATTCATCAAACTGACTTAATTTCTGTAAAATATCAGGGAACGTCGCTGCCTCTCCTTGTGTAACATAGTTAGAATCCGAACGAGGGTAAGAGACAATCCCTTTTTGATATAGTGCTTGCGTTATATCAAGTGTCTTTTTTGGTGAAAATTTAAAGGCTTTATTCGCTGTCGCTTGCAGCGCTGATAAATTAAATAAAAACGGCGGCTGAAACTCTTTACGCTCCGTTTTCATTTCTTTTACTACAGCCGGTTTATTTTGACAAAACGCTGCAATTTTATTTGCCAAATCAGGATCATTTAAGCGGGACTCATTATCTTTCTCCCATTTCCCCTCATACTTCTTTCCTTCTATATTAAAGGTTGCGAACACTTCCCAAAACGGCTCTGACTTAAAGTTCTCTATTTCTTTTTCACGCTTTACAATGAGTGCTAATGTTGGCGTTTGTACACGACCAGCGGAAAATACATCGTTCATTCCCTTTTTCTTTAGCAAAATACTAAAGACACGCGATGCATTCATCCCAACCACCCAGTCGGCGCAAGATCTTGTATATGCTTCATAATACGTATTAATCGTATCTGATTCATCAAGTAAGTTTTTAAATCCTTGATAAATAGCTTGCTTCGTTAAAGACGAAATCCATAGACGCTTCATTGGCTTTTGCACGTTACAAAGATTAATAATGTTTCGTACGATTAATTCCCCTTCACGCCCAGCATCGCCCGCGTGAATGATTTCTGTTACCTGAGGATTATGTAACAGCTGTTTCACTACATTAAATTGCTTATACTTTGACTTTGTTACTTCAAATTGAAAACGTTCTGGAATCATTGGTAACGTATTAAGTGACCATTTTTTCCACTCTGCATGATAATGTTCTGGATTACATAACTGCGTCAAATGACCAATTGCCCATGTACAGTACGCTCCATTTGGAAATAACTCATTTGCTTCTACTTCTAAATACCCATCTTTCCGGCGATATTTAAACTGTGAAACAAGAGCCAAACCTTGATCTGGTTTCTCGGCAATAATTAATTTCATTTTATAACTCCCTATCTGTATTCCAGTGTTACTTTCATTGTCTATATGTTTAGAAGCGATGATAATACAACAATCTTATTTATCATTCGCGGTTTGTCTCACGAATGGGAGACCTATAATATTATACGCTTATTCTTTATGGCTTCACAATAGAAACTCATTATATAACACTTTCTTTCGCATGCTCACAAACAAAAAAGACGCCCAAAAATCGAGCGTCCTTTCCATTCACTACTATTTGCTTTCATATATTCTATAAAATTTAAAATACAACAATTCCTTATGAAGCATCGTCTACTAAGATAACCATCATTATTTAAAAATTATATTGAACTTACCTTTTTTAAATTGTGCAGATAATTTGCAGATATATATTAGCATAAGTACTCTCCATTTGAACATATGATGAAGTGAATGATAGGACAGGGAGGTATCATGATGTTTGCTTATACGTTAACTGCCTTAACACTTTGTTGTATCTCGATTATTATCACATCATATATTTCTAAACGTAAGGGTACCCTAATGGAGTATATGGTATTTATTATGTCTTTTAGTATGAGTATCGGTTTAAGTATCGGTTTTTATTTAGGTATTCTCTTTAAAGGAGAATTACTATATTCTACTTTGCTTGCTATTTTGATTAGCAGTTTTATCGGTTTTTTAGTCGGTCTACGTTTTCACCTGTACACTGCCTTAGAAGGAATGTTCTCTGGTTTAATGGCAAGTATGATGGGAGCTATGATTACAGAAATGTTAAACGCTCAACAAGCACATAGTATTCTGTTTATTAGTCTTTTACTTACTATAACGATAACTATGTCATGTATGATTCAGCTTTTATCAGAAACCTTTTCTACTTATATCCACCGCCGGTTTCTATTAGTACTTTCCATTAGCGTAGTAATTGTTCTTACTGTATTTGTGACATTTCCAGATCATACTTCCCCATCTTCATCCGGGCACGATCAACATATGCATTAACACTTGCAACGAAAATGAATAAGCAGTTATCCATAGGATAACTGCTTCATATTATTCTGGCTGATTAGGAATGTTAGGGTTTGGAACATAATCAGATTTGTAATCTGTATATTTCACTTCTGTTACCATTCCTGCTGAAGCATGGTGTAAATCATGACAGTGGAACATCCATT
Source organism: Bacillus sp. JJ783 (assembly GCF_036963225.1). Classification (NCBI taxonomy): domain Bacteria; kingdom Bacillati; phylum Bacillota; class Bacilli; order Caryophanales; family Bacillaceae; genus Bacillus; species Bacillus sp. JJ783. Next base: position 5,674 of record NZ_JBALMG010000172.1, read on the forward strand.
CACCCGGATTGTCTGCTACAAAGGCTACTTCATATTCTTCTCCTGGTTTTAAGTTCAAAGTGTCTTTAACAATTGGAGAACCTTCTATCGGTTTTCCATCTTTACTTAACACTTGGAAGAAATGGCCGTGTAAATGCATCGGATGATCGTCCGCTTTAGAGCGATTTACTAATTTTACTTTTACTAAGTCACCCTTTTTCACTGGAATTGGGTCAATATCTGGGAATACCTTTCCGTTAATTGTATATACCATTTCATTTCCATTCATTTGCGTATTCAAGTCCATATTATATGTGGCAGTATACTGTTGATTTGACGTGAAACTACCTAATTTTTTAGCACCATATTTCGTCATATCTAATTTCGGTAAATTTTCTTTTTCATCTGCTTTATCTTTCATCTCTTTGCTACCATCATATTCAATAACAGCTTTCATTCCTTTTGCACCTTTATTTTCTGAATGGTCTTCAACATACCATTTCCCAGGATTATTAGCAGTAAATTCAATATCATAACGTTCACCCGGTGCTATTGAAATTACTTTATCCTTTATAACTTTTGGATCATTTATTGGTTGGCCATCTGTCGCAATTACTTTTATATCATGACCGTGAACGTGTATATCATGTGATAGATAACCAGCATTAACGAATCGAAGACGAACTTTATCGCCCTTATCCACTTTTAATGTCTCTACTAAATCTCCGCTTTTACCATTGATTGTGAATAAGTCATACATACTCATATCATGACCTTCCATCTTCATATTTCCATGATCCATTCCTGCCATATTACCAGATTCTTTTTTATCACTGCCCATGTTCATACCAGAATGGTCCATTCCCTTCATATCATCATTCTTTTTCGTATTTTCATTATCCTTAGATTTATTACCATCTACTTTTTCTGTTTGCCCTTTTGTCATTTCTTTTAACTGCTTATTAATTTCTTCTTTATCTGTTACCCATTCATCTAACATTAATGTGTAATCTTTATCATACTTTTCATTTGTATCCTCTACAATAAGAGCACCATACAAACCTCTATCTAGTTGATTTACAGAATCTTGATGTGAATGATACCAATACGTTCCTGGTACGTTCGCTTCAAATTCATAGGTGAAACTTTTTCCAGATTCAACCGCATCTTGTGTCACACCCGGAATTCCATCCATGTTATTTGGGACAGGATATCCATGCCAATGAATAGATACTGGTGCAGATAATTCATTTTTTAATGTCACTTTAACCTTTTCACCTTTTTTCACCCTGATTTCTGGACCAGGAGATGAACCATTAAATGTCCAGACTGGAACAATAACACCGCTACTTAGCTTTTGTTTTTCTTCTTTCGCTACTAAAGTAACTGCTGGCCCTTTTACAACTTTCAATGGTTTTGTAGCCGTTTCAGTCTGTGTTGTTGTTTTGTCGTTCATATTTTTATGATCATTTGTTGTATTTGTGGTCGCAGAACATGCAGCAATTAAAGATATTACGGAGACTGTAACTGCTGTTAATACAAATCTCTTCATGGTAAATCCCTCCTTTTTCTTTTTCAAGATTATTATAGAAGACAATTTTCAAGAAAATATGGAGATATAAAATGAGCAAAATAAAAAGGCGCCCAAAATTGAGCGCCTCTTCTAATTATTATTTCGTAACAACTTCATCTTCTTTTACATTTACATTATTTTCACTCATAAACTCTTCAATCTCTTCAACTGATCTAACGATATCTTTTGACAAGTTTTCAAACCCATCTTTTGTTACAAGAATATCATCTTCAATACGAATCCCAATTGATTCTTCTTCAATATATAAACCTGGTTCAATCGTAATAACCATACCTTCTTCTAATACTCTCTCTTTGTATGTTCCTACATCGTGAGTATCTAAACCTAGGAAATGACTCACGCCGTGATAATAATATTTAGATAGTTCCTCATCTTCTTGAATTAAACCAATAGCTTTACACTCTTCTGCCAGTACTTTTTTTGTATGCTCATTTAATGCAGCAAACTTTAATCCTGGCTTAATAAGTTCAGTTGTTTCTTTCAATGCTTTTAACACGATATTATATATTTGTTTTTGGCGACTAGAGAATGTTCCACTAGCTGGGAATGTGTAACTAATATCAGCGTTGTAGTAATCTTTTTGAGCACCTAAATCGAGCAGTACTAAATCACCATTTTGAATTTGTGCATCATTATCTTCATAATGAAGGACTGTAGCATTTTTACCGCTCGCCAAAATTGTATTAAACGCATGATGTTTAATTCCAGATGATTTAAGCGTAAAATCAAAATGAGCTTCTAATTCATATTCCATCACATCTGCTTTTGCATGCTTCAGCACGTTATAAATGCCCTCTTTAGTAACAGCTATCGCTTCTTTAATGATTTCAATTTCTTCCTCTGTTTTAAACACTCGTAATTCACAAATGTTTGGGTATACATTCCCAATTGTTATGTGCGGGTACTGTTCTCTTACATGTTTAGCAAACGCTAATGTTTTCGTCTCAGTACCGTTCCACTCACGAAGTTCCAAGTCTAAATTCACGTGTTTCACATTTTCTGCGAAAAGTGTATTCGTCATCGTCTTTTCAAAGCTATCTAAATACACAACTTTCTTTATACCTGATAATTTCTCTGCTTCTTCTTTAGAAACTGTTTTTCCAACCCACTTTTCAAGTACTGGATCTGATTTTCCAATGAAAAGAGTCTCTTCTACACTATTTCCAAACTTTTTTAACATGAAAATAACATTCGGCTCATCGATTCCCGTTAAGTAGTAAAAATTACGATTCGGCACAAATTTATAATGTGCATCAGCTGACATATGAGGTGCCTGTCCAGCAAATAAAATAGTAATTGATTCATCTGGTAATGTTTTCACTAATCTTTCTCTATTTTGAGCAAAAAATGTTGACTTCATAATAATCCCCCTAGCGTTCTATGTATGTTTTTCAAACTAATTATCCTCTGTTATTCATTTTATTATTGTTATAATTTTTCGTCAATTATTAACCTTTTTAGATGATGTTGACATAATAAAAATTACACGTTAAAATAACTATAAATTAGTAAGTAACTAATTAAAATTAAATAGAGGTGAAAACAAATGCAAAACATTTTATTCCGCATTAACGAATTAGCAAAAAAAGAAAGAACATCTGGATTAACAGTTGATGAAAAACAAGAGCAACAAATGTTGCGTCAAAATTATACAAAAACATTTCGCGGAAGCCTAGATTCCATTTTATTAAACACAAAAATTGTTGATCCAAATGGTATCAATGTTACACCAGTTGCATTACAAGATGCTAAAGATCGTTTGAAATTTAGTAAATGAGTTCCGCGCATAAGACCACATTTCAAAAAACATAAAGAGAGCTGAAATTCCTATATAGAAATTCCAGCTCTTTTTATTGTCTTTTCTAATTTAGTATACGAGCGATACATAGCAATTCTCCACGATACGATCATCGCAAAGGCAAGTAAGAAAAACATCCCGCTTAATTGTGCTAAATCAATCGATTGACTTAAATATGATTTAAGTCCTACTCGTACAGCTAATAATCCAACTAAAATAAATATGAACGCTTTTGACGGTTTCATATATATGTCTTCACCTTTTATTTCGAACTTAGATGTTTTAATAAGAAATATAGAGAAAATAAGTCCTATACTAATTGCCTCTACTATTTCTAACGATGTTAACCGAAACTCTGGTAAGAAGTACATCGATGCGCCAGTACTCATAAAGATTGGCGGTAATATAATTTTCTTTTTCGTTACCGGTTTTTTCGCTGACTTAAATCGAAGAAACATTACTCCAACGGCCATACAAACTGCTACGATACTTGATAAAAGTGCTAAACTCATACTCTCCACCCCTATCTATTTAAAAGACTTTTTGAGCAAAATCATAAACCAAACAAGCCCGACACTTATAATGACATGAGCTAATCCAGCCATATGGCTTAAACCGTTAAAGTCTGTTCCGTTTACTTGTAAAATACCTCTAAATACCATTGTAGCGATTGTAAAAATTAATCCTATGTTGTACACAACAAACCATGCACGAAAACTTTTTGTTTCACGGACATTAAATACTTTAAATAGAGCCAAAGCGACCAAAAAGAATACGAAGCCGAGCACTAATACGTGTGTATGCACTAATTGCAACATAGTGGATCCTTTAATTCCTTGCGCTTTTGTATACTCTCTAGCAAATACACCTGATAATAAACCAATAATTAAGTAAATGAATGCTGCATTATATAATTTCTTCATTATATTCCTCCTGCTGTAGAACGACAATTAATATCGTCACTTTCCATATTCACTGCAATCATTTTACGCAAAGTTTATGAACGGAATATGAACAGAGTATTACATTGTTAGTTTGGTTTTTTATTTCTTGAAAATAAAAAGGCCATTCCACAACTATTAATTGTGGAATGGCCTTCTAACTTATTTTAAATCTTCAATTGAGAAGGCACCAGGCAATAACTGCTCTACAGTCACTTCTTTTTCATCGCCTTTTACATTCGTTAGTAAAACTGGCATTTTCGGATTACAAAATTCAGCAATAACTTGTCTACATGCACCACATGGTGAAATCGGCCCGTCCGTTTCGCCTGTAATGACTAAGTAACTAAAGTCACACTCACCTTCTGATACTGCTTTAAAGATTGCCGTTCTTTCTGCACAGTTACATAAACCGTAAGAAGCATTTTCTATATTACAACCAGTATAGATTTTACCTTCTTTTGTAACTAACGCTGCACCAACAGGAAATTTTGAATACGGAATATACGCTTTTGATAACATCTTATTTGCTTCTTCAATATATTTTTTCTTATCCATATTATTTCCTCCTCAAAGTAAATGTAATTATGATTAGTCAGTAATAACTGTATGAACCAATTTAGGAGCCACTGCTGTTTCAGAGATAGAAATATTTTCATAAATTTTTGCTTTTACATCTTCTACATTTTCACGATTTGCGTAAATCGTTACGAATGGCTCGCCTTCTTTTACTGCATCGCCGACTTTTTTACGTAACATTAAACCTACAGCTAAATCAATTTCATCTTCCTTCGTTGCACGACCTGCACCTAGTAGCATGGCAGCGATACCAATTTCATCCGCAACAATGTTAGAAATAACACCTGAAGTTTTAGCTGGTACATCAATTACATACTTCGCTTGTGGCATTTTTTCTGGATTGTCTACAATCGAGCTGTCTCCGCCTTGATTGCTTAAGAACTCTTTAAATTTCTCAGTTGCTTTTCCGTTTTTCATAACTTCAATTAGCATTTCACGAGCTTCTTCTAATGTATTTGCTTTTTTCGCAAGTACAACCATTTGGCTACCTAATACAAGTACTAATTCTGTTAAATCTTCTGGACCTTCACCTTTTAAAGTATCAATTGCTTCCTTCACTTCTAGAGCGTTACCAATTGCAAAACCAAGAGGTTGTGACATATCTGAAATTACTGCCATCGTTTGACGTCCAACATTATTTCCGATACGTACCATTGCATGAGCTAATTCTTTTGCATCTTCTTCTGTTTTCATAAATGCACCAGCACCTGTTTTTACATCAAGTACGATCGCATCAGCACCAGCTGCAATTTTTTTACTCATAATTGAACTTGCAATTAGAGGAATCGAGTTTACTGTTCCTGTTACATCACGAAGTGCATAGATTTTTTTATCAGCAGGTGTTAAGTTTCCTGTTTGTCCGATAACAGCCACTTTATCACGGTTTACAATATCAATGAATTGCTCTTTCGTAATTTCAACGTGGAATCCTTCCACTGCTTCTAATTTATCAATTGTCCCGCCCGTATGTCCTAAACCACGACCAGACATTTTTGCTACTGGTACATCTAAAGCAGCAACTAATGGTCCTAATACTAATGTTGTTGTATCACCAACACCACCAGTTGAATGTTTATCTACTTTAATGCCCTCAATTGCTGATAAGTCGATTGTCTCTCCAGATTCAACCATTGCCATTGTTAAGTCTGCACGTTCACGATCTGTCATATCTTTAAAGAAGATTGCCATTGCAAGTGCACTCGCTTGATAATCAGGAATACTTCCATCTGTATACCCTTTAATAAAGAAGTTAATTTCTTCAGTCGTTAATTCTTTTCCATCACGTTTTTTCGCAATAATATCTACCATTCTCATTGTAATCACCATTCCTTTTTATATTATATGAATCTGTTAAAATAATAAGCCAACGATTGTTGCTGATAAGAAACTTACTAACGTTGCACCGAAAAGTAATTTCAAACCAAATCTTGCGACTACATTCCCTTGTTTTTCATTTAAGCTCTTAACTGCCCCAGCAATAATCCCAATTGAAGAGAAGTTTGCAAACGATACTAAGAAGACAGATATAATCGCTGTCGTTCTAGCTGAGAAATTAAAGTTTCCTTGTGCTAAATCTGTCATAGCGACAAATTCATTCGATACTAATTTTGTTGCCATAATATTTCCGGCATTAACTGCTTCATGCCAAGGTACACCCATAATAAATGCAAATGGTGCAAATACATAACCAAGAATTTCTTGGAATGAGATACCGATTACACCTTTAAATACTGCATTAATGAATGCGATAAGAGCAACGAAACCAATTAACATAGCTGCTACTGTAATCGCAACTTTAAATCCATCTATAATATATTCCCCTAATACTTCAAAAAAGGTCTTTTTCTCTTCTTCTTGTACTTCTAACATATCTTCTTCTTCAGTAACCTCATACGGATTAATAATAGAAGCGATAATAAAACCACCAAATAAGTTAAGTACTAAAGCGGTTACAACATATTGTGGTTTTAATAACACCATGTACGATCCAACGATAGACATAGAAACGGTAGACATTGCAGATGCACATAATGTATACATTCTCTTTTCTGGCAATAATCCTAGTTGTTTCTTAACTGAAATAAACACTTCAGATTGCCCTAAAATCGCAGAAGCAACAGCGTTATATGATTCTAATTTCCCCATTCCATTTACTTTACTTAATACTAGACCGATAGATTTCACAATAATAGGTAATACTTTAATGTGTTGTAAAATACCTATTAAAGCTGATATAAATACGATTGGCATTAATACACTTAAAAAGAATGAAAACTCTTTTTGATTTACTAATCCACCAAATACGAAATTCACACCATCAGCGGCATATTTTAATAATTCTCCAAAACCATCTGCTATTCCGCTAATTAATATATTCCCTACACTTGTATTTAATAATAAAAACCCCAAAATGAATTGTAATATAACCATCGTTATGATTGGGCGATATTTGACTTTCTTTCTATCATTACTAGCAAGCCAAGCGATACCTAAAATCAATACGAGGCCTAAAACACCGATTAAGTATTTCATAAGCCGTCTCCTCCCATTCGTATCCGCTTACATCTTTTTCAATTGTTAAAGCAATAGATACACTTTACTTTAAATGTGTATCTATTGCCCTTTACTTCATTATTGATTAGTAGTTATCTGTAGCACCTTTTGCATCATTTAATACGATTGCAACACTAGCACTTGCTCCAACGCGAGAAGCTCCAGCCTCTACCATTTTGTCTGCATCTTCACGTGTACGAACGCCGCCAGATGCTTTTACACCAACGTTTGGTCCAACTGTTTTACGCATTAATGCGATATCTTCTGCAGTTGCTCCGCCAGTTGAGAATCCAGTTGAAGTTTTTACGAAATCAGCACCAGCTTTTACTGATAATTCACAAGCACGAACTTTTTCTTCATCTGTTAGAAGGCAAGTTTCAATGATTACTTTTACAAGAGCTTTTCCTTTTGCTGCTTGTACTACTTCATAAATGTCTTTCTCAACGAACTCATTGTCGCCATCTTTTAAAGCACCTACGTTGATTACCATATCAACTTCAGTTGCACCTTTTGCGATAGCATCTTTTGTTTCGAATGCTTTTGTTTCAGTAGTGCTTGCTCCTAATGGGAAACCGATTACAGTACAAACGTCTACATCATGTCCAGCTAATTCTTCAGCAGCTAGCTTTACCCATGTAGGATTAATACAAACTGAAGCAAATTTGTATTGCTTTGCCTCTTCGATTACTTTCATAACATCTTCTTTAGTAGAATTTGGTTTTAAAATTGTATGGTCAATTAACTTTGCAATGTTCATTATCTTCACTCCTCATATCTTTTAACAACTTCATTCTAACTCTTAGTTGAACAAATGTAAATACACTTTTGAAATTTTGTTCACTCTTTTACAAAAGGGAATTTCTTGTAGTAGATACGGTGCATTCTAGCTGAGAAACAATTCATATACATCACAAGTTGAAATCAAAACTTTTATGTTAACACTGGTAGTATGTATCTCAATATCCATAATTATTTTTAAAAAGGAAGTTTGTGTTCCAAGAAGGACTCCTATCATTTATACATAACAAAATAAAAGGCTTTCTCAATTTTGAGAAAGCCTTTTATTTCTAACCTTTTTGATAATGTAACAATTCCTTCGCCGTATGCTGATCGATAATTAATACATTTGCATACCCGCCACGTAACGCACCATCAATTGCTTTTACTTTTCTATTACCACCTGCAACTAAAATAGAACGTTTCTTTAATTTAAGTTCCTCTAACTCAATTCCAATTGTACGCTTATTAATTTCTTCGCTACTAATATTTCCGTCTCCATCAAAGAAACGTGAACAAATGTCACCGACCGATTGTTTTTTCAAAATGTTCGTTTCATCCTTATCGAAATATCCTAATCGGAATAATAGCGCTTCGTCTCGCACTGTTCCAACAGTGAAAACTGCAATATTCGCTTGTTTTCCCATTTCGATAATGTGATGAATATGTCTATCTTGCTCCACTAATTCTTTTGTCACTGCATTATCAAATATAACTGGAAGGGGTAGATTTCTTGGCGTCGTTTGAAAAGCATCTGCAAATAAAGCAATCGTCTCATTCGCATATGTATTTACACTTGAGTGACTAATGCCACCTTTTAATTGGACAACCTCTACACCTTTCACATGTTGCGGCACGATTTTTCTAGCGATTTCATACATCGTCATTCCCCAGCTTACACCAACGATATCACCAGTTTTCACTGTCTTTTCCATATACTCAGCAGCATACTTACTAATATACTCCGTAATCGTTGCATATTCTGGTACTGGAGAAAATACGACATGCGCTTCTAACAGGTTGTACTTTTCTTTAAGTAAATTCCCAACGTTATCTAAATCAGCAAACGGATCGGCTATGCTAATTTGAACAAATCCTTTTTCTTTTGCGTACTTTAATAATCTAGAGATCGTCGGTCTTGAAATATTTAATTTGTTAGCAATTTCTTGCTGACTATAATCTGATTGATAATATAATCTTGCAACTTCAACGCTTAACTGTTGTTTATCTTTTTCCATAGTAACTTATTACAAACCCTTTCCTGTATTTCCCTTTCGTTACAAGCATTATACAGCTTTATGCAAGAAATTTCGACTACCGAATTTTATCCACCTAAACTTCTATTCCACTTATGTATATACAATGAAACTTTATTGTGTAGCTTCATAAACTCAATACAGATGATCTTGAAGCAGATAAAGTGAAACTTTAATCAGTGGGGGGGTTGTCCATCCCCCACTGATTATTAGCCCTCACCAATCGGGCTTTTACGGGATAAATCGATTCATATTCAATTCATTCTTTTTGTTCTTTCTGTAGTAACGATAACAAAACCCTTCAATAACAAACATTGAATATTATTTATGGAACTTCCTTAACGTACGGTAAAACCAAGTTTTTTAACATAGAAATTCCTTAGCGTACGAAATTCACGTTTTGATGGCGAAACCCCATGGCCATCAAGCTAAAGTTTTAATGTACCCCAAAATAAAAATTTTCTTTCACTACAGTTAATTACTTTGAGAAGTCAGCGGATTTTTTCATTTTAGGGGGATTTTGTTTTGTTAGCTTGATAGTGATGGGATACAGCCAACATTTTGGAAGTTTTATATGCTAAGCGAATTTCAACCTAAAAAAGTCGAATTCCTGTACGTTAAGTGAAGTGGCATTTCATTCAAATAATCCCTATTATCTGAAGTTAATAAAGTCTGTTACACTCTCTTCTTTAAAAACGTTTCCATAATATCCTTCTTGAATCTTTCATAATCAAGCTGAAAAGCTACATTATGTGCTTTATAGCCTGGATTAGTAGCAAAACGAAAGTCTGCAATACTTTGACCAAATCCTTCTCCTTGATCAGGAATTACTTTAATGGGTACTCTTGAAAGGCCAACAGCCTCTTGATTCAGCAAATACCACACTGTTACAAAATCATGCATAGGGCTTCCACTTATACCAGGATTAGACTTGGAGTAGAATTTATAATAATAGTCTAACATAGGTTTGATGATGAGTCCTGCAAGGTCCTGTGTATTCCGATGAAATGCATCAATTTGCTGGACCATTTCGGGTGTAACAATCGCATGTTGAGTCACATTTAAAGGAATAATTGTCAAGTTCTTTGCATGCTGCAGAATTAAGTTTGCTGCATAAGGGTCTGAGTAAAAGTTAGCTTCAGCCACAGCAGTTACGTTACCTGGATAGAAAAAAGCTCCCCCCATGCAAATGCATTCTCTTACGTTTCGCATTGTTTCTAAATTCAACACAAAAGTCGTAGCTAGCGAAGAAAGTCTTCCTAAATTGATAATTGTAAGATCTTCTAAATTTGATTCTATAATTTGATAAATATCATTTAAAGGATAAACTGGATATGAAATTTCAGGGGGAATGATAGGTCCTAATCCGACTTTTCCATGTACCTCAGGGAAATACTGAATCAATATACCTGTCAACGGTACAGAAGCACCAAGGAATACGGGTATCTCTTCTCTTCCCGTAATGTACTTCAAATAGTTAATATTTCTTATTGCATTTTCTCTGGATACATTTCCATAATCGGCTACAATCCCTACAAGTTGAATGTCTTTACGAAAAAAGGTGTACAGTATAGCAAACGCATCATCAATCCCCAAATCTGTAAACAGGAGAACCTTTTTTTTCATATCTCTTCCTCCAAAATCTATAGAATCCTACTTTCACTAATGATGTAGTGATCAGACTAAGCTTGTATGTATATATTTTATGTATTCTTAAAGAGTGGATTCTATTCACTTGAAATAGCTTTGCTCATCTAAATTTGATATTATGTTCAAGCGTAAGTTTCTGTTCTTAAGTTCATAGGCATGGTGTGCTATCCCATGCCTAAAGGCGATGGGCTTTCTCGTTCGGAATGGCTGTAAGTTCTTCTACATTAAGTACGGACGGATACTTTTCTCCAGTTATAGAATGGTCTTTAATGATTATAAGTATTATTTTAAACATTACTGCAGTTATAGGCTTATCACTACACGTCTTTGTATATCAACCTATGAAAAGATTTGAAAAAGTTAAAATGAGACCTTCAAATAAAATAATTATATTTGAGGTAACACCACATCGCCATCGAGTGTTGATTTAGAAAAAAGTTTAATTATAAATATTTTATGATATTCAATAAATTTAACTTATAAAAATATTTTTATTCTTATTCAACTATCCTGCCCCGTTAGTTTAAGTACATTTCTTCACAATTTTTACAGTGATAGTAACATAAATACCCAACAAAAAATCATCTCACCTCTAGAAATCTATAATGGTAGTTTTAGAATAAGTGAATAAGAGAAATAACCACCATTGATTATTTCTCTTTTCATATACATATTTATTTTTGGAAAAATAACCTAACTCCAAATGCTAATAATACTGTACCAGTAATACCCTCTATTGTACGGTTCACTTTTTCTTTTCGTAAAAAAGTTCTTAATTGACGTATTAGTGAGATATAAAGTAAATACCATATTGCTGTCAAAGTCGTAAATGTGAGTCCTAATAAAAGAAATTGGAGGAGATGACTTTGATTGCTCACAATAAATTGGGGTAGAAAACTTAGGAAAAACACAGCAGTTTTTGGGTTTAAGATTGCCGTGGTAAATCCTTGTCTAAAACTTTTAATCGTTCCAATATCCTTAGAGTTCATTTCCACTGAACCTGACATATCTTCTTTTTTAGAAAAGGCACTTTTAATTGACTTTACAGCTAAGTAAATTAAATAAAAAGCCCCAGCATATTTTATTAATGTAAATAGCATAGCAAATTTCATTAGGATAGCAGAGAGTCCTAGCGTAGCCATTATTGTATGAATCATCATTCCAGATACCGTTCCTAAGACGGTCTTTATCCCACCATTTCTACCATGCGAGATAGTGTTTTTTGTAACTAAGGCAAAACCGGGACCAGGCATTATTATGATTAGGATTGCTGTAAGGATAAATAATAAATAATTTTCCATGTTCTAGTATTCCCTTTCCAATTTTTAGTTTTGCTTATAGTATAGCTTTTTCCCTTAAAACATTAAATATAAAAAGCGTGATCAGGAGTTTATCGAGGTTATTAGTATCAATTTGACCAAACATTATCCAAAGCTACATTGATAAAACACACGGCAAACTTATGGGTAAAATTACAAGCTCGGCTCTCCACAAAAAACGGGATGAAAAAATAAACAGCAGAACTAGTCCGCTGTTTATTTCGTCACGCCTTCATGTAATTTTTCTGTATAATCCTTTACATCCTTCCAGCTATCTTTCGCCGTATTTAAATCTTCTTTTATAAACGTAAATTCTTCTGGACTGATTCCTTTTACGTTTTGTAGTAAATTATTATATTTCGCACCTACCGTATACCATTGATTTGATATATTTTGCAGTGCAGTAATTGCTGCATCAATCGTCTCTGTCATATTTGTTGTTTTATTTTTCACATCTGTTAAAATTGCCACTTCTGCTTGCGCTCCTGAAATTCTATCCTTTAAATTGGCTATTTCTCTTTCGGCATTTGCAATATCTTTTTTCGCAATCGCAATCATCGGCCCGCCAGCAAGACATGTTATTAGCGCTACGCAAAGTACACCACCAGCAATGACCATGTCATTACTCTTTTTGATTGAATCATTATATGTATTTATTTGTTGCTCTAGAGCTGGAATACCAGCATTCGTACTCGCCAAAATCGAGGTTAATTGATTTGTATCCTCTTTAAAACTATTTGTATCTTTCGCCATTCTATCGCGAAAAGCTTTTAAATCTCCTAATAATACATCTACCTCATTTTGATTCTTTAAAATGTCCGCATACAACTTTTCTAAATCCGCTTTTAATTTACCACTATCTTTTTGATCAATCGCTACTAGCATGTCATTATAGTACGTTTGAAAAGTATTATTATAATCAATAATATTTTGATCCGTTTTCATAATTTGAGGCTTCATATTATTTAACCAATACGCCGCGTTAATTTTTGCATCTCTTTGATGCTGAATCATATTCCCTTTAAACTCACCATTAATCGAACTTATTTTACTCAAATCAGTCTCTTGTTGATTTTGAATTAATTTTGCATATGAATCCATTGCAAATATACTTGATGTCGTTTGCGCCATTACATCTTGGAATCCTGCTGGACCGAGAGAATAATTTTTTGCATTTTCTTGTGATGTTTTTACGTTTTGTTCTGCTGCAAGAGGATGTAAAGGAAACGCATTACTCGTTGCGACTCCAGCAATCATTATCGTTAAAAGACATTTTTTATAGAAATTATTACGCATACTTATCACCTATTCTTTTTATGAGGATATGAAACGTTAGAGGTAAAAAAAGCTCCTGCTCACTACTGAACAGGAGCTCACTATTATATGAAAATCCTTAATCTGCACATAATGTTATAGCAGTTTAGTTACTATTATGCTTTTTTCGTATCTACTACTTTAATATCCTCAGCATAAATCTTTTCTGCATAGTCTTTAATGTTTTTCCAGCTATCTTTCGCAATGTTTAAATCTTCTTTAATGAAAACAAGATCGTTTGGACTAATAGAATCTACATTTTGAAGTAAAGAATTATATTTTGATCCCATTGTATACCATTGATTTGAAATGTTTTGCAACGCTGTAATTGCAGTGTCAATCGTATTTGTTAAATATTCTGTTTGTGTTTTAATGTTTGTTAATCCTGCCACTTCTAATTGGGCAGTTGTAACTTGTCCTGTTATCTTTTGAATTTCTGCCTGTGCATTATCAAGCTCTTTCTTCGCTAATACGATTCCTGCAGTACCACCACCTACAGCTGCTGCACCGCCTGCAATTAATGCTATTCCTAGAGGAGTTCCTGCTCCCGTAGCAATAACAACCGCACCACCTATAATTGCAATTGGTCCTAATGCTGTCGCAACAGATGAACCGATAATAATTGCATTATATTTACTAATTGCTTCATTATACGTCGTGATTTGATTTTGCAGAAGCGGAATTCCAGCATCTTGACTAGCTAAGATAGATGTAATTTGATTTGCATCTCCCTTGAAGTTTTGAGTATCCGACGTCATTTTATTTCGGAATTTCTTCAAATCTTCTACTAACTGATCTACTTGCGCTTTATTTTCAGTAATACTACTTGATAATCTAGTTAGACCTTTCGTAAGAGTTGCTTTATCCTTTGCATCTACCGCAGCAACTAAAGTATCATAATAGTTTTGGAATTTCGTATTGTAATTAATAATATTTTGATTCGTTGAAATAAGCTGTGGTTTTAATACATCTAACCATTGCTTCGCATTTCCTCTAGCTGTATCCTGATGCTGAATCACTTTTCCTTTTAACGTCGCATCAACAGACGATACATTACCAAAGTTAACATTACCTTGTTTAATAATTGTTAAAGCGTACAGATCCATTACTAAAGCGTTTGAACCTGTTCTTTCCATTGCATCTTTCAGGCCTTCTGGTCCTAATGAATATTCTTCATAGTCATTATAAGCTTTTGCTACCGCATGAACTGGAGCTTGTTTTACTGTACTTTCAGCTGCATAAGTATGGGCCGGCATAATATTCCCTGCTGCAAATACTGCCATAAGTGCTGATAGAGCCATTACTTTATAAGGTTTTTTTGTCATTTTTCTTCTCTCCCTATATCATGAATTATTAATGATTTTCTTTTTAATGTACTTCAACGTTTGTAACGTAATCTTCAAATTGATTCGTTTGCTTATTCATTTCATCACTAATCTTTTTTAGTTGATTGAAATGTTTTTGAAGTAAACTACTGTCTGTATACGTGCCAGATTCAATATTTATTTGAATTTGGATCATATTATTGTTTAAAACTTTCCAATCTGTTAATAACGTTTCTAAAGTTGCGATTTGGCGATCAATTAGTTCTGTAAAGCTACTTACTTGATCTTCAACGAATGTGATTTGAGTCGCCTCTGATTCAGTTTGTGATAACTTTTGAATAAGTGGTAGTAGCTCTTTTTGCTTTTGCTGAATACGAAGAGCTGCTTCCCTCGTTTGACTATCTGCAGCATTTACAATTTCATTACTTAAAGTACCAATAGAAACAAAATCGATTGTTTTCGTTTGTGCAGTTTGATTTGTGATTGTAAATACTTGTTTACCGATATTAATAGAACCTTTAATAATTTCTTGAGGTCTATTCAAAATAATAGTTAGTTCAGCTTGAATTTCCCCTTGAATTCTTTTAATATCTTCTCTTAATTTCACAATATCTCCACTTGATCCTTGAAGTGTTTTTATTGCCTCATCAGCTTTAATAGATAAGTTGTTACTATCTTTGTCTAATACCGATTTAAATCGATTTAACTCTAATAAATCTTGCTCCATACTCTCTTGGATGCTTTGTACTTGCACTTGCAATTTTCCATATGCGCTTGTGAAATCTGCTTTTGCTTGTTCATCTTCATTTACTTTTCCTGCAAGTTCATAGAGCTTACTATAATAGCTATTAAATCTAGTGCTATATCTCATCATCTCTTGATTTAGGTCGATTAACTTCGGGTTATATTCATCAATCCACTCTCGTACATTCGCCTTTGCAAACTTTTGATGATTCGTCAAACTACTCATCGCATTTACCTTAATGTCTGGTTGTTGCAAAATAACTAATCCGTATGCTTGTATAAGTGGTGACTGTGACCCTAACATTCTAATTGAATTTGATAATGTATTTGGAGCAATTACATTTTGCACGTTTAATACTTTCACTTCTGATTGTCCCTCTTCAGCGTAAGCGCTTACAGGAATGAAGCAACTCGTAGATACTGCTGTAACCAATAACCCTGTAATTAAAGTCTTTTTCACTTTAACTCCTCCTATGTATTCGCAACTATTACTATCGCATTTTATTATTCTATTTTCTTGCACATTATTTGAGATGGTTAAAAATAGAGAACGTTCTCATCGTGATTCATGTACTAACCACCTCTCTCAAATTTTATTGCTACAGTACTTACTTATTGTTATAAAACATTCCATAAATTTTCATATGTGCTTAGTATGAATAATATTGTATAAGTGTTCTATTTTATCGCAATTTCCACATTCATACAGTGAATATATTACATAAAAATATTATTCATTTTAAACTAATTAACGTACGAAAGTATGAAATTTCGTTTTGTTTTCATGTAAGTTTTGTACTGTAAGGTCATTTAAACACAGCTATTAATCCATCGTAAAGAAGTATTTTCATTCCCTTTATTTTCAAGAACTCATGTCTTTATTCCAAAATAAAATCCGATTAACTTTCTCAATTAAAATATCCATATATCACAACAAAAAACACTGCTTACTCATAACTGATAATATTATATTAATATATCTTTTGAACCCGTATGCAATTATGCATAGTATATGCACAAAAAAGGATAACTTCACTTTCGTGAAGTTATCCTTAAAAAATTTCCTTACTTTTTCAAATGATACGGTACTGTCGTAATAACAACATTTCTTTTATAGAGTAAATACGCACGAATGAGTAAACTAGACTGATTATGAAGAATGTTATGCCAACCTTTTTTCGGAATAAACTGTGGTATAACGACCGTAACTCGGTAATTTGATTCACTCGCCTTATATTGTACTGTATCAATAAATTTTGTTAGCGGCTGAATAATACTTCTATAATGAGAATGTAATGTAACAAGCCTTACTTCAGGTTGCCACTTCTCCCATTTCTCTTCAAATTTCTTTTCCTCTTCTCTGTCAAAAGCAACATACACAGCGATAACTTGATCTGCTGAAAGAGCTTTAGCATAGTTCAATGAATTTTCTACTACATGAGTCATACCAGCTACAGGAACGACAATTACATTCCCCTCTATCGGAACAATCCGTTCACAAGTTTTTAAACTTAATTGATCGCCCACTGCATCATAATGTTTCTTAATTCGATGGAACAAGAAGATAATAGCAGGTAAGAAAATAAGGATCGACCAAACTTGTGCAAATTTAGTTAAAAAGAACATACTCATTACGATAAAACTAATAACTGCACCAATTAAATTAATCGTTAAACGTAAAATCCATCCTTCAGGCTTTTCACGAAGCCATTTTAGTACCATTCCAGTTTGAGAAAGTGTAAACGGAATAAATACCCCTACTGCATATAGCGGAATCAAGTGTTCTGTTTTCCCCTGAAAAGCTACAATTAAAATAATCGAAGAAATCCCAAGTATAATAATACCGTTTGAATAACCTAGGCGGTCTCCTCTAATTGTAAACATTCTCGGTATAAACTTATCTTTTGCAAGATTAACTGCTAATAACGGAAATGCAGAATAACCTGTGTTAGCAGCAAGAATTAATATTAAAGCTGTTGTACCTTGTATGAAATAGTACATGAAATTACGCCCAAATGTTTGTTCAGCTATTTGAGATACGACTGTTACTTCCTTACTCGGTGTAACTCCGTAATAATAAGCTAAAAAGACAATTCCTGTGAATAAAACCGCAAGTAATGCACCCATTGCAAGCAATGTTTTTGCTGCATTATTAGGTGCAGGATCCTTAAAGTTTGGAATTGCATTAGAAATTGCTTCAACACCTGTTAATGCAGAACTACCTGATGCGAATGCTCTTAACAGTAGAAATAAACTAATTCCCGCGACTGGTGTTCCAATTGGCGAATGCAGCGTGGGTGAAACTTGACCAGTTAAAATATTGTATACCCCTACACCAATTAATATAAATAAAGCTAGAACAAATAGATAAACCGGATATGCTAAAACGGAAGCTGATTCCGTTACGCCTCTTAAATTTAAGATAGTAATCAATATGACAAATATAATCGCAATGATTACATTATGTGCATGTAAGCTAGGAAAAGCAGATGTGAGCGCATCTGTACCTGCAGATACACTTACTGCAACAGTTAAAATATAATCGACTAATAAAGATCCACCAGCTATTAAGCCTGGATTCATCCCTAAGTTTTCTTTTGATACAACATATGCGCCCCCACCATGAGGGTAAGCAAAAATAATTTGACGATAAGATAAAATAAGAGCTGTCAATAATACTAATACCCCAACAGCTATCGGAATGGAATACCAATAAGCTATTGCTCCAAGTCCTGCTAAAGCAATTAATATTTGTTCTGGACCATATGCAACCGATGACAATGCGTCAGAAGATAAAATTGCTAGTGCCTTCGTTTTATTGAGCTTTTGTTCGCCTAACTCAGTTGATTTTAACGGTCTTCCAATTAAAAATCTTTTAATAGATGAAACCACTGCTGTCCACTCTCCAATAATTTTGTACGAACTTTTCTGCTTGTTTCAGCCCATAAACTTTTTTAGAAAACAAAAAATGTCTACAAGCCGTCAAGAAATAGACTTGTAGACATTATATTTTTTGTCGCACAAGCTCCACCTTCCTTCTCAATATAACGCTTACGAGGTTAGCT
>NZ_JBALMG010000172.1:24575-24998 GCF_036963225.1 Bacillus sp. JJ783
GCTGTCGGATTCGGGCCTATGAGTAGCCCTACCTTTTTCAAGGATTCACCCCATTGAATTATGCACTAATTCATTAAAACGGGTCCCCCGCACCATGCGGTTTAAGCGATTTAGAAAATTGAAACTGTGGATTATAATACTCCTTTATTTTCAAAATGTAAACAAAAATTTTTAAAAATAAAAAATTCAAAATGATTGCGCATAATCCGCCGATAAATATACATAATGAATACTAAAAAACCCCTTAAAGGAGACCCGTATGTCTAAAAAGAAGAAGCCACTTTTTTCCGACTCATATTTAGATGCAGTAGCAAATGAAATTAATCAGCTATATGGTAAACGTGAACAGGAAATAAATTTGACAGAAAGAATTAAAAGAAACAAATAATTTGTCATACTCAAATAAAAAAGATAGCAATACAC
>NZ_JBALMG010000173.1:0-2690 GCF_036963225.1 Bacillus sp. JJ783
CACTTATAATAAGTGTTTATGTAATTTAGATTTTTAAATGATTACGAGTTATAGACAAAATAAAAAAGAAAATCTTGTGTTGTGATTAATTATCATCATAGTCATCGTTATTATCACAGTCGAAACACTGAGAGAATGAATCATCTGGACATTCTCCAGGGATTGGTTCACATGGGTTAAAATTCTGATTATCAAGAACTTCGTATGGTCTCATCATATCATGGTCTTCGTGTTCAAGGATGTGGCAGTGCCACGGGTAGATTCCTATAAATGGTCCAAAACGTGCAATGATACGAGTGACTTCCCCTGGATTGGCACGAACGGTATCTTTCCAGCCCATCTCGCTTGGATCAGGTGGTTGTGGTGGTCCGACTATAAGGTCAGGACCATTTGGATCACCAGTAAACGTAGCACGATTCAAAATTTGAAAAGTAACAAGGTGTAAGTGAATCGGGTGAGTGTCAGGTGTAGTATTGTAAAGTTCCCAAATCTCTATCGTTCCATTATATGGGGTTTCTGTAAGGGGTAATTGATGCCAATCTAGGTTATTTAATAAAAGTTTTAAACGCCCGAATTCATCAGTAGTTTCAACTAAGAGATTTTTTCGTACGATTACAGCATCATTAGGATCCAAGTGTTCCAAGCAACTCAAATTTTTTGGGATTTTACTATTGTCAGGTTTGTGCAATTTTTGTTTGACACGAAATTCCATAATTTGTGTAAGGTCTGAAGAAGGTGGGGCACCGTTAGGGAATGGAGCTGGTGCGTCATTTGTTAAGATGATACTTTGACCTTTATGGTTTGAAAAATCGATAATAACATCGACACGTTCAGCTGGTGCAAGGATAATTTCGGATACTATGATTGGTTTTTCCAAAAGTCCCCCTTCTGTACCAATTTGGACAAAATCTTGGTCAGAATTCAACTTTATACGATAAAAACGAGCATTGGAGCCATTAAGAATGCGGAAGCGGTATTTCCGTGGCTCGACTTCAAGATAAGGCCATACTTTTCCATTGACTAGGATGGTGTTTCCAAAAAATTCTGGTACAACTGATGGATTTGGTAATGTTGGATCTATTGGTGGAGGTGGTTGTGGTGCTGGAGGTGGCTCATGTCCTGGTTGGGTTGGATAGAATAATTCACCATTAGGATAAAACGAACGATCTTGTATGACTAGCGGAATTTCAAATTTTCCATTTGGTAGGTTCAATTTTTCCTCTTCTTTATCTCGAAGGAGATAAAAACCTGCAAGTCCTGCATAAACGTTCAAACGAGTGATTCCAAGGGCATGGTCATGATACCATAGAGTCGCGGGCCGTTGACAGTTTGGATAATAGTAAACTTCATGTACGAATTTCGGACCAACATTTTCAAAATTTCGTGTAAACCAAGCTTCTGGATATCCGTCATTTTCTGGTCTAACCCGACCTTCATGCAAATGTACAACTGTCCTAACAGAAGGTTTGTCTGGTTCTGCTCCGTGAATAGTTCGATCTACGGGTAGCAGATGTTCAAAAGGTAATTTATTTTTCCATTTGACTAAAATAGGGTGATTTCTTTGTACTTCGAATGTAGGACCAGGATACATACCGTTGTAACCCCAAACAGTAGTTGGCGGCAAATCGCGATGTAACTTCTGTTTGACTTGCTTCATAGTTACCTCATAGAATGGGATGTTATCATGCTTATCTTTCGCCTTTAAGACAGATGGAATAGGTAATGTATCTACAAACTTTTCTAAAGACATTTATCTGCCTCCTTTTTAAATAATCAGAATATCTTTTGATTCTATCTTTTTTATACTCAATCATCTTATGTGAAAAGAAATTTGAACAGAACTCACATTAGGAAAATGTATAGAGTAATCTAATAAAAACAATCTTAATGAATGAGGTATTTCAAAGGGGTTATCCTTTTGGTGGAGTCGCAGTTCTTTTACCAAGTTCTTGATCTAGTAATAAGATAGCAGACGTATTGTTTCCAGCAAGTTCGAATCTTCCAAGGATAATCATTGTTTGAGCTTCTTCTTCTGTTTGTTCTTTAAGGAAATTTAAAAAGATTACAATGCTTTGTTGGTCTCCTTCTTTTTGAGCAAGTTCATAGGCTTTTTTATAATTATCTGTCACATATTGTTCATGTGTTAACACTTTTTGAAAGGTTTCAACAGTATTTCCAAAATTAATAGGTTGTTCGGAGATATTCTTGATTACAACAACTCCATTGCGGTCAGTTAAGTAGTCAATAAGTTTTAAAGCATGACCACGTTCTTCATCATGTTGGATTCTAAACCAATGTCCAATACCCGTTAAGTTTAATCTATTAAAATAATTTGACATAGCCAAATATAAATAGGCGGATTGATATTCAATTTGAATTAAATTATTAATCAGTTGTTGCATAGGTTCATTAATCATATTAATCAAAACCTCCGACTTTTTTATTTTATAGACGTTTACCTATCCGATATTGTATAGAATTTTGTAAAGTATGTTACAAGTAGATTTTTAACATTAGTGGCAGCTGTGTTGTGTCTGTCAACGGTAAGCGGAACGAAGTGAGCATTAAGGAGTTGACAGACTCACTACGCCCAAGACCCTCTTGTGGTTGTCAAAAGGTACCTTTTGACCCTGCCTACCGGCGAGGGAGCCCCCTCAAAAAATGAGGGGGTTGGGGGAGTTTGTTAGATG
>NZ_JBALMG010000174.1:0-27632 GCF_036963225.1 Bacillus sp. JJ783
ATTATTAGCCTTCACCAATTGGGCGTTTATGGGCAGTTTAATCTCCCATCTAACTCCTTTGCTCCAGCTGAATTTCGAGGTGAGAGTTTTACTGCCCTCAAATAGCGGGATAAAAAGCTTTCGCATTTTTCTTCAATAAATGAAACTTTAATCACTGGGATTAATATGACTATGTATTTATGTGCAGAAATAATAAAAAACACTACCAATCGCAGTGTTTGGGCTACCTCCACATGTCCATCAAGCTAAGAAAAGCGAACATCCAAAACAAAAAAGATGGCGAGGTTAATGTTGTAGTATTTGGAAAGCAGGCAGTCTCTAAAGCCTAGTTAAGCAGATACAGTAATCAAGTATTCTATGTTACGAATGAAAAAGGATCTGATATGAATATCAGATCCTTTTTCACTGCTTCTTTTATAAATTTAAGTTCTTCATACATACATCGTTTCACACGAGGTTGCTATTTACTAGTACACGATAACCGGTTCATACGTGCTTAAATTATTATACACAGTATTTACAATACTAGAAGGCAGGTTCACACATCCTCTAGATCCGCCTTTTCCCGTAGCAATGCATAATTTATTTCCTTTAAGGAAAGGACATATGTCCACTGGCTTTTTAATAGAATCAAAGTGTATTTTTACTTGCCAGGCTTAATCTTTTCGCAATACTCTTCTAAAGTTAACCCATTTTCTTTTAGATAAATAGCAACTTCTTTTCCTACATAACGATAATGCCATGGCTCATACTTAATACCAGTAATATTCTCTTTATCTTTTGGATAGCGGAGAATAAACCCATACTCTGCAGCATTCTTATCTAACCATTTGAATGCATCAGTAGTTTCAAATTTTGCATTTAAATCTTCTACAGTATTCTGCCATTCAACTGAAATAATGTCTAATGCTAATCCAGTGTGATGTTCACTTGCACCAGGATACTGAAGATATTCCAATGCCTTAGCACTAGCCTCTTTATCCGACAAACCTTGAGATTTATAGCTTTTAACTGAAGCATCATAATAAGTTTGTTGTAATTTTATAGCTCGATAACCTGATCTTAAATAAAGGTTGATTCCCTCTTTTTTTGCAGCTGTTACCATATCCTGATAGGAAGTTGCAATTCTGCTATCGATTTTCATATTTGGCTTAGCATTTTGAGTGATACTTGTTAATTCAATTCCTAGTTCCTTTGATAACATATGCTCTCTATTTACAAGGATAATTCTCCAATCATTAAGATCAGAGATAGGTAAAACATCTTTTTTATTCGCATTTATCTCATTTTTATTTTTATCGTTATTATTAGTAGTTTCCTGAGATGTTTGCTTTCCACTACAAGCAGCAAGGCTCCATCCCATTGCCAATACCAATGCTAAAATTATAAATTTTTTAATTGTATCTCATTCCCTTTTTGTTTATTAGTCTTTATACCAATTTCCCAACACATCTCTAGGAATCTCCTTGAAATCCTTCAAAGAAACGGGGCCGACAAATTTTTTAATCCCATGATTTTTAGAATCTTCATCCGAATAATCTTTTAAAAATTGAATTTTAAATTGTTTCTTACCATCAGCATAGTCGGTTACTGTCGGTACGAGTGCCGCTTGTCGTATACCAAAAGTTTTATCTTCATACTTGACGAATTGTATATAAGATAGTCCTCCAACCAATGTTTCTAATTTTTCTTGAGCAGAAATAAGATTTCCAAGAGAATAATAGATTAGCGTTTCATGTCCATCTTTATTTTGTTTCCACTCAACTGGTTGAATTACATGTGGATGATTTCCAATTACTACATCTACACCTAAATCTGTTAAATATTGAGCAACTTCTTTTTGTTGCTTTGAAGGTGTAGTGGTATATTCTACTCCCCAATGCACCATAACAATCACCATATCAGAGCTATTCTTTGCCTTTTCCACATCATTTTGGATCGCCTTTTTATCAATTAAATTTAATGCCCAAGACTTATCAGCTGCAACTTTAATTCCATTCGTACCGTATGTATAATTAAGTAGCGCAAAACGAATACCATTTTTTGTAATCGTTTTTATTTCATTGCGTTCATTTTGACTCTCATTAATGCCTAACGGGATAACATCCGGATATTTCTTCCAGTATTCTCTTGTATTCATAACACCATTAATACCCATATCCATAGCATGATTTGTCGCTTGAGTCACTATATTGAATCCAGTGTCCACTAAAGATTGACCTACTTCTTCAGGTGTATTGAAAGTAGGATATCCCTGTACTTTTAGATTATTTCCTGCAATTGGAGTCTCCTGATTCACTATAGCAAGATCACTTGATTGAACAGCTTTTTTTATATTTTCATAAATATAGTGATAATCATATGAACCGTCTTTTTGTTTGCCATCTTTAATTACTGCGTCATGATATAAATTATCACCCGTTGCTATTAAATTCACAACCGATTCTACTTTTTTATCTTCATTAAAATTAGGAGACTGTTGAATAGGACTATTGTCTACCCAATTTGGTGCTTTTAATGATTTATCTATATTTGATTGAGCAGGTGCTAATGAAGCTTTAGATGTCTTAACATCTGTATTACCGCAAGCGGTTAAAAGCACTAAAAAAATAAGACATAATAAAAAAAACTTTTTACTTCTCTGTAAATTATGTAACATGTGATCCTCTTTTCTATTTTATTACTTATAACCAGTTCTAACAAATAACTTTTTAAAACAGTGTATTGTGGTTTTTACACTTAATTATGGAAGGGTTACATCTGCTTCGGAATATGTGGATAATCGTTTTCAACTTTCTAACAATCTATCGATTCCATCAGAATTGATAGATTGCTAGAAAAACATTATCCACGAGGATATCGACTAGATTCCAATAAACATCCTCCAGATATTGAATTTGATATACCCGTTCCAATTGTAGTAGCTGGTTAATCTAAACAAGAGAGGAGAATAGTTCATATAGCCTCCTCTCTTGCTTTACGTTTGTGAGTGGCTCCAAAAAGAGGGAATCGTTGCCGGACCCCCTTTAGATATTGCGCAATCTTTGTAACTAATTTCTTTAAGTTGAGCGACAATCATTATACTGATAACAACAAGTAAGACCCAAGAACTTATTTTACCAATATACGAAAAAAGTATCAATATTTTCTGCGGTCCATATAAAGAAGCCAATTAGGAGAAATGAAAAAGGAAGTGGCATTTTATATGTGTTGTTTCGCACTGTGAATTGTACATAAGTTTTAGCAAAAACAATAAATAAAGGCTCTATTGCAAAGTTTTCTACATGAAGCTAGACTTTAGAAAATAGGATCTAGGAGAATTGGGCATGTCTTTTCGTTCTTCCCAGAAAATATATTTTCCTTCACTGATCAATTGTAAAAAAACAAGCCATCCAATTCATAGAGGATGAATTGGATGGCTTGTTCTGTATCAAAAAGAAAATCTGTTATTTGATTACTTCAATTTCCCCTCAAAAACAATTTTTCTACCACACGGTTCAACTTCTGTTTTCCCGTCTTTCTTCACTTCATGAAAGATTGGCTCTTCCATGCGACGAGACGGTGCATATCCTTCTTGTTCCATACGTGCTAAACAGTCTGTAATTGTTTCGTTTTCTAGTACTTCAAATTTCTTTTTATTAGGTTGTTTTGTCATGCCCTAACCTACTTTCTATTTTTCTTGATGCGAATTGATTCTTCATGTAAATAATATATAACATTGCGAGAATTCCTATTATAATCATAACCGCAATAAAAAAGCTTGTATACTGTATTTTTTCTATAAATACGCCTCCTAATACAGGACCCATAATACTTCCTAGACTAAAGGCGATTCCGGATAATATATTACCTGCTGGTAGTAAGTGTCTCGGTAATAAATCTGTCATAAATCCAAGACCTAACGAGAAGCATGATCCAATTACCATACCTGCTAGAAGCATACAGGCAAAGACAATCCAGTAATATTGATCAAATACTGCTGCAAGTAGGAAAATTCCTGTACTTATGCTGAACGTCCACGTTAATATACGGTCTCTTCCGTATTTATCACTCAATATACCGAGCGGAATTTGTGTAATAATACCCCCAATCGCGAATGCTGGTATTAAGAAAGAAACTTCTGATACAGACCACCCTTTGCGAAGGGCGTATACTGGTAAATTACTATTTAGCATTGCTTCAAGCACACCATATGCAAGTGGACCAATAAGTGCAATCCAAGCTAATCCCACGACTTGTTTATAACGAGAAAATGATGATTCACTTTCAGTTTTCGTTTCATCTTGTGCTGGGAATGCATTTTTCGTTGGTAAAAGTAAAATCCATCCTATTAAGCAAAGTATAGTAGATACGATAAATGGCGTTGCTAGTCCATACTGAACTGTACTTGCCAGATAAGGGCCAATTGCAAAACCAATTCCGCAGAATACGCCGTATATCGATACTTGCCTACCTATTTTACTAGGGTCTGTCGTTGTTGTAATCCACGTTTGTGTTCCGACATGAAGCATATGATCTCCAACGCCAACTAGAAATCTAAGAATAAACCATACCCAAAATGAAAATGTTTGTGTAAAAAAGAATAATGAAATAATAACGAGAAAAACACCAATTACGATAATGGGTTTCATTCCAAACCTTTGCATCGGTTTTTCAAGAAATGGTGAAATAAATAATATCCCGATGTATAATGCCGTCGCATGAATACCGTTAATACTTGAACTAACTCCTTCTTGTTCAAAAATCATGGCGATTGTAGGTAGTAACATTCCTTGTGATAAACCGGAAATTGCAGCAATTCCAGCCATAATCCAAAAAGTAAAACGCATTGACATCTTTTTCCTCTCCTTCTCACGCTTTCCACTTTTCATTATAAACGGTTTCTTTACATGCGTGTACGAATATCGGCAATAAAAAAGAAGCTAAAAGAATCAACCTTTTAGCTTCTTATCCTTCCCAAACTTGTGCTTTCACATGGTAATGAAAATGTTTAAAATATGGATTTTCATAAAATGAAGGCCCAAATAAAATCGGATGTGTATGGACCATTGATTGCTGCACTTGTAAAGGAACTACAGCTGGTAAAACTTGCATATACATCGGATCAATAATAATTTTTACATATTGGTGATCATTATATGGAGAATGATATATTAAAAATGGATTATGCATTGACTCTCCCCCCTTATACATACAAATGCTATAGTATATGCAAGTTTTGTATTTCGGGAATTATTTATTGTCTAACCAATCCTCTACATGCTGTATAAACACATCTAAACAATCAATAAACGGTGAATGCCCGCAGTCTTCTAACACCTTCAACTCCGCATTTGGCAAATGTTTCGCTAATTCCTCACCAACTACTTGTGGTACGACGTAGTCGCGGTCACCTTGTATGACGAGTGTTGGGGCTTGAATACGGTGAATATGTCCATTTCCTCGTACAACACCATTATGTTCATCTGAAATATTAAATGTAACTAATGAATAGTTCACATCAACGAAATTGCGCTGCGTTAACATATCATCTAAATACTTTTCATAACGATCCGGTTCAGGTTGATTATGTGTATATATTAATAGATTCCATACTGTACGGTAATATACTTTATTCATATTTTTTATTGCATCTAGTACGGGGGCAATTTGCACTGGATCTTGCGCAATTTCTTCTTTCGTTTTTAATAAACTCGATACGATTGGTTGCCCGTTAATATCTTTTTTAAATATCGGGTACCCTTTCATTCCAACCGATTCTACTAATATTAGCTTTTCTACAAAAGTTGGATGGCTCGCTGTAAACTCCATCGCAACACCGCCGCCCATTGACCATCCCATTAATGAAAATTTCTTTACATTTAATTTATCTATAAAAAGTTTCACATCTTCTGTAAAGTCTTGCAAAGAATCTATCGGCTTATTATACGTTGATTGTCCAAATCCTCTTAAATCAATTGCGTAAATATGATATTGATTTTGTAGTTTCTCAATAACTAAATCAAAGTGTTGTGACGATGTCATATTTCCATGAATGAGCACGAGTATTTCTTCATTTTGCCTTCCAACTTCTTGATATGCAATCGTTTCTCCGTTCGATAGTGAAACATACTCCATTGTTGCAGGCTTAATCATCACAAGTTCCCCCATTCTTTTAATAGAAAGAAAATTCTTTACTTAATTAAAGAATACCACACAGAATGTATGTTCTCAATATAAAATCTATACGAAATTTCCACATAAAACTGCATGTCTATTACTAGACAGTTATTATAAAAAAGTATATAGTTAGCTAGGTAACTAATTTGAAAGGATCCAAATACATGGACGAAAAACAACATTTTTTCCACATTGTCAGTCAAACTTCTCGTAAGTTTACGAAGAAATTTAATGAACGTGTATCTCCAACAGGATTATTTAGTGCGCAATGGGCTGTTATTTTCCGCATTAATCAAACTGGATCTTGTACTCAAACAGAATTATGTCAGTATTTAAATGTTGAATCACCAACGATGACCCGCACGTTAACACGTATGGAAACGATGGGCTGGATTATTCGTACGGAAGGAAAAGATCGCCGTGAGAAGCTCATTTCCTTATCGGAAACAGCAATAGAAATGATTCCAGTATGGCAAGAAGAAGTTGATTCCTTTGAAGAAAAGACGCTAGAAGGTATTAAAGAAGAAGACTTACATGCAGCTTTTCAATTGTTACAACAAATTATCAAAAATTTAGATCATTAATATGGAGGGATGACGATGCAAAGTGAAAAACTTTGGACGAAGGATTTCCTCGGAACTTGTTTTAGTAGTCTGTTTCTCTTTTTAACATTTTACATGCTTATGACTACTCTGCCTGTCTATGTTATAGACAGCCTAAAAGGAAAACCTGAGGAAATTGGTTTAGTTGCAACTGTTTTTCTTATTTCATCTGTTTTATGTAGACCATTCACAGGAAAATGGCTCGATGATTTAGGAAGAAAGAAAATATTATTTATTTCACTTTCACTATTTTTAGCCGCTACTGTTATGTATTTCGGTACGCAAAGTTTATTTTTATTACTTGCCCTTCGCTTTTTACATGGTATTGGATTCGGAATGGCAACGACAGCAACTGGAACAATTGTAACTGATGTAGCACCAGCTCATAGACGCGGTGAAGCACTTGCTTATTACGGCGTATTTATGAGTCTACCGATGGTAATTGGTCCTTTTTTAGGTTTAACAATTATTTCTCATTTTTCATTTACTGTACTATTTATCGTTTGTTCAGTATTTTCATTACTCGCATTTTTATTAGGATTACTAGTCGATATTCCGCATGAAGCACCAGTAAACAAACAAAAACGAGAAAAAATGAAATGGAAAGACTTAATTGAACCATCTTCTATTCCGATCGCTCTGACAGGATTTGTTTTAGCCTTTTCTTATAGTGGCATTTTATCCTTTATTCCTATTTATGCGAAAGAACTCGGTTTAAGCGAAATTGCAAGTTACTTCTTTATTCTATACGCACTTGTTGTGGTCATTTCTCGTCCATTTACAGGGAAAATATTTGATCGTTTCGGTGAAAATGTACTTATTTATCCAGCTATCATTATTTTCACAATTGGGATGTTCATTTTAAGCCAAGCGCAAACTTCATTTTGGTTCCTTGGCTCAGGTATGTTAATCGGTTTAGGATACGGAACATTAATTCCAAGTTTCCAAACGATTGCAATTTCTGCCGCTCCAAACCATCGACGTGGTTCTGCGACAGCTACTTACTTCTCGTTCTTTGATAGCGGCATTGGCTTTGGTTCTTTCATTTTAGGTATAGTCGCTGCCAAATCAAGTTATCATAATATGTATTTTATCGCAGCTATTATCGTTGCGTTCACTTTACTTCTTTATTATGGATTACACGGACGAAAACAAAAATTCAAGAAACAAAGTACAGATGGACAAATCTCTGCATAACGCTCATAAGGAAAGTAAACTTACCCGTTTACTTTCCTTATTTTGTATTTCTTTTAAGACGAGCGTATACTTATAATAGAAACTAAAGGAGGTACATACATGAATGTAAAGAAATCTCCCCTGCTATTACTGTTACTAGTATTACTATTCGTAGTTACAGGGCTTGGGTTTACTTTTTTTAAACATAATAAAACGACCCCCACTAAAGATACTGTCACAAAAGAAAACTGGTTAGACGATCCTTACTTACGCTGGTCGTATACACATATGAAAGAATTTACTTTAATTAATGAAGTAAAAAACAATCCTGACCAAGTTGCTCCCTTCCCTACCGCGTTACAAAACTTAGACGATTTTGCTGTGGAGCGTAGATTTGGAAATACAACTCCTCTAAAAAAACTTTTAGACGAAAACAAAACAGACGCTTTTGTCGTTGTACATAATGGCCAACTTGTTTATGAGCGATATTTCAATGGATATAACGGGAGTGATCCTCATGGAATGGCATCATTAGCAAAGGTGTTTACTGGTGCAATCATACAATCTCTCGCTGAAGAAAATCTTATTGATGTAGAGAAAACAGCTGACACTTACATAAAAGAATTAAAAAATACACCGTTTGGTAAAGCAACACTTCAGCAATTACTGGACATGCAAGTTTCTGCTGAATACCCTACTCACGGATATATGCAGCTAGGACTAGAAAATCAAGATGCACAACTATATTTAGCTAGTAATATTTTACCCCGAGGTAAAAATTACGAGGGGCCTATGAAAATTTATGATATGTTACTAGAGGCAGAAGAAACTGCACCGCCTGGCTCCGCTTTTTCTTACAATAACGGCTCAAGTGAAACACTCGCTTGGATTATCCGAACAATCACTGACAAATCATTAGCGGAAAATGTAAGCGAGCAAATTTGGTCTCAAATTGGTATGGAAGAAGACGCTTATTACGTTACAGATGAAACAAAAGTAGAACAAGCAAGCGCTGGTTTAAATGCAACTGCTAGAGATATGGCGAAGTTCGGGCAATTACTTTTAAATAATGGTCAATATAACGGAAAACAAATCGTCCCTTCTTCTATTACAGAAGGTGTAAAAAATGTACAAGAAGGCGAACTCGAAATTGGCAGCGGCGCTTCAATTTCTTATCATAATCAATGGTGGATTCCGCATAATGAACAAGATGCTTTCGAAGTGTTAGGCAGTTACGGACAAACTCTTTACATCGATCCGACAGCAAATATGGTAATCGTCCACTTCTCTTCTAACGCTGCGCCTAGTAATGAAATCCATTCGGTTTATTCCGATATGTATGTTGATATTGCACATCATTTGGAGAAGCTTCCGCGGTAGTGGAGGCTTTTTTATTTACACAAATCCTATTCCAGTTATCACTTGGTTATTAGAAGTTGCCGAAAGGATTACTATTTGAACCACGCCTAAACCCTATTTATAGTGATAATATTTTATAAATTTGAAAAGACTAGTGCTTAGGAAAGGAGGGATTGTGAATGTCTGTGAAAAAGCTATTAACTGGATTAATCATTTCACTTGCGATGATTGTAGTTATGACTACTTTAGGATCGCTCCGTGTATTTGCCGAACCCGACGTTGTGAGGCAGCCTATCGAGGTTGAATTGAATGATGATTACTTTAATCCGAATGTCATCACTGTTCCGATCGGGAAAACGACAACGTTACTATTAAAAAACAAAGGAAATAGAGATCACACCTTTACGGTGAAAAAGCTCGGAATTGACGCTGAGGTCTCGCCAGGAAAAGAAAAAACAATTACCGTAAAACCTGAAACTCCCGGTACATATGAACTAATATGTCGGTTCCACTACTTGAAAGGAATGGATGGAAAAGTAATAGTCAAATGACAAGCGGTACCGACCCTTACTTTTTTATGAAGTGAAACTTAAATTCGCGGGGTGCCCATCCCCCGCAGATTATTAATCCTCACTATAGAAAGTAACCATTCTATCCTTTTAACTGTTGTTAACAGTACAAATTAATTTTTCTAATACTTGAGCTACACCATCTTTATCATTGGTATCGGTAATAAAATATGCAGCATCCTTCAATTTAGGTATTGCATTTCCCATAGCAATTGGAAAACCACACGTATAGAATAGCTCTAAATCATTCCAATCGTCGCCAAAGACCATTATGTTACCCATAGAGATATTATTTTGGGTGCAGATTTCCCTTACAGCTCGTTCTTTAGAAACACCTTTTGCCATGATCTGAGTTAAAGTTCCTGCATCGGTACATATAGTACTTACTTTATGTGCAAACTGTTTTTGTAGTTTTTCATAATGAGTATATTGTGAGATTAATAATTTTGAAGCACTAACTTTTTTTAATTCATTTAATGGAACTACAATTGGATTTACAACTGCATTCATGGTTTTGTTGTAATCCAATGTTTTATTACTGTACCATGTATCTTCCGATTCAACTGAGAGGCATGCATCAGCCTGGTAAGTAATAACAAATTCTATAATTTCATTTGTGATTGCTGATTCAATCGGGTAATGTTGTCTGTAACCTAATGCATTATCTACTACCAAAGCTCCATTGTAGTAAATCATAGTTGCAATGTCTTGAAGTTCGTGAGGAAGAAAAACTTTGACTGATCGTGGCGCCCTTGCTGTAGCAAAAATAACCTTCATTCCTTTCTTTAGACACTCCAGTATAGCCTTTCTATTTCTTTCTGACACTTTCTTTTGTGAATTTAATAAAGTACCATCTAAATCTAAAACGATTGCTTTAACCTCGGATTCTAATTCCATATGTATATCCCCTTATTTACAGTATAAATTCCTCCTTTTATATTCTATATCAAGTTATAAACCCCTTTATATTCCATACGTGTGAAAGAAGTTTTAGCGACATTTTGACTAATCCATACACATAAAGCGACTAAATCTTTTGCTTGGTACTTACTGGTTCGTTGTACAAAACCAACATCTCTAGCAAGATCTCGTAAGAAATTCGGAGATAAGAAGCTTTGAATTTCTTGAGCAAATAGTTGTAATTCATCAGATACAGAAATAGACATACAAAAACGCCATCCTTTCTGTATATTACTACAAAAAGAATAGTGTTTTTTTTGCTTTATAAATACAATTTCTTTTTCAGTAACAAATGTGGGTGGTACCCCATATAAAGAAATTTTAAACATCTTAATCTGCCTTTCCTTTATGTAAATATGGGAATAATGAAATTACCCCAAGGATAGCTAAACAAGCTCCAATCCATAGCGGAGATACAAAACCATATCCTTTACTGATTCCAAGACCACCTAGTGAGGAACCAATAACAATACCCAGCGTAATAAAAGAACTATGAACGGTATTTATCATTGTTCCATTACTAGCTGTTTTCATTACTCTCGCAACCATAGCCGGATTCAATGCTACACCAGTTAAACCAATAAAAATCGTAGAAATAACCGCAATGTATTTATTCTCTGCACCTAAAGCAAATAAAGACAATGCTACTATTAATATAATCAATCCGCTCACCAGTATTTTCATTGTATATTTATCAGCAAACTTGCCAATCACTATATTCCCAACTACCGTCGCACTACCATAGAGAGCAAGTAAATATGGAATACTTGCACTTGAAAAGCCTGTGACATTTGTAAAGATAGGAGTGAAATAACTAAATGCTGCAAACGTACCACCAATAATGAACATACTTGTTACGTACGCTGCCCAAAGATGAATATTCTTAAATCGCAGAAGTTCGTCTTTCCAATTCAATTGCTCTTTATTTGAAGATGATGGTAACAACCATTGAATCATAATCCCTGATACTAGCACAAGAACAGAAACAGCCCCAAAACTAATACGCCAGCCAAAATATTGCGAAATAACGGTTGTTATAGGTAAACCTAATACAGTTGCGAACATTAAACCTGCAAGTACAATTGATGCAGCTTTTCCCCTTGAATCAGAGTGAACCAATGTTGCAGAAAAGGAAATCGCAACTCCAAAAGCTGAAGCTGAAGCAATACCAGTTATAATACGTGAAATCATCATAATATCATAGTTCCAAGCAATAGCTCCGAGCGATTGACCAATTAAAAATACGAACATTAAAAACAATAATGTTTGTTTGCTGCGCATTCGTAAGAGGATTGCAGTTAAAATGGGGCCTCCTATTACCATTGCTCCTGCATAAGCTGAAATTAAATACCCAATAGATGATACAGAAACCTGGAATGCAAAAGCAAGTTCATTCATCATACCTGCAACCATAAATTCTGATGTAGTCATACAAAAGATTGCTAAAGCTAATAAATAAATAATCGATGGCATAAAAACACTCCTTATTCATTATTGTAATGATTGGTACAAAAATAGTGCGAAAAAAGAGCGCACTAAGCGCCAAAAATAGACTCCATTGTTCCTTTGATAACTTGTTCAGCTAACATCCGATTTTGCATCGATACATTAAGAACACGGAATCCGTAATAACTGCTTAAAAGCAGACTAGCTAATTCCTCAGCTGATTGCTTCTTTGAAATTTCACCTGTTTGCAATCCTTCCTCCATCACTGTTTCAATAGCTTGTTTAAGAAGTTCAACATGCTTCGAGAAAATTTCTTGTACCATTAAATCGTTTTTAGCACGTTCTACACTGGCATTAATCAATAAACATCCTTTTTGATCAATATTCTCAAAGTCTTCTTTCAATGCCCATTCAAAAAAATTACTTAATCGTTCTTTAACTGGAATTGGAGTATCTAACAATTTCTTTTGTTCCCTAATCCCAATTTCATGGTAGCGTTCTAATACTTGTTTATACAGTTCATGTTTACTGCCGAAAGTATTGTATAAACTTCCTTTTCCAAGTCCTGTATCACTGCATAAATCTTGTGTAGAACACCCCTCATATCCTCTTAACCAAAATGTTTTCATTGCAACATCTACAATTGAGGAATAATCAAACTCTCTGGGTCTGCCGCGTTTATTCAATCGTATCCTCCTCTCATTTTAAAGATAACATTAATAGAATACTCTTTTTTGTACCGCGTGGTCAATAATTTTATTTTATTGTTACTGTAAAATAAAATTTGATTATTTTAGATTACGAATAATTAAAAATAGCTCCCTTATTCAAATACAAGTCTTATTTGAATTAACAATTTCATCAATCTTTATTATTAATTATCAAACTTTGTTATAAATGATCAATCTATTTTACAAAGCCACAAAAAGACAAAATATAAATTGTTTAATCATTTGTTTTTCTACGTTTCCATAGGAAAAGTCGGGGAGCGAAACTCAGCCAAGGAGAAATCGTTGGTCTAATTGGGGTTACCATACATCGCTATCAATCTAAGGTAAATTTGTATCCATATAATCAAAAAAACGCTATTCTTTTTGTAGAAAAATACAGAAAGGATGGCGTTTTGCATGACTCTATCGATTCAAGATGAGTTTCATTTATTCGCTGAAGAATTACAGCGATATCTATCCCCAAGTATCCTTCAACAGCTCGCACAGGAGACGGGTTTCGTAAAACGTAAAAGTAAATATGGCGCACGAGATTTGGCCGCTTTATGTATTTGGATTAGTCAACACGTAGCAAGCGATTCTCTTACGCGATTATGTAGTCAGCTTTATACAAATACAGCACACTCATGAGCCCAGAAGGACTGAATCAACGCTTTAATCCAGCAGCTGTCGCATTTCTTCGAGAAGTGTTTACTTCCCTTCTCACACAAAAACTCTGTTCAAATCACTCACTTTCTGCACATATAATCTCTACTTTCAATCGTATCCGTATTCTAGATGCAACAGTGTTTCAACTACCTGATCAATTCGCTACTGACTATCAAGGTTCAGGTGGGAGTAGTAATAAGGCAGGCGTGAAAATCCAATTAGAATACGATTTACTTAGTGGTCAATTTCTTAACGTGCAGCTTGGGCCAGGAAAGAATAATGATAAAACATATGGTACCATCTGCCTTGAAACCGTAGAAGCAGGCGATTTGTGTTTACGTGATCTTGGTTACTTCGATTTAGGAGACTTACAAACCATTCATGATAAAGAGGCTTACTATATCTCTCGGTTGAAGCTGAATACACGCATTTATACCAAGAACCCTGAACCCGAATACTTCAACAATGGTACGTTAAAAAAGCAGACAGAATACATCCAGCTTGATATGACACAAATGATGTCTGATCTAATCCCTGGTGAAACGATAGAAATCCCTGAGGCATACATTGGCCAAAATCAGAAACTTCCAGCACGTGTTATTATCCATCGTTTAACCGATGATCAAACGCAAACACGTCTGAAAAACCAAGCGATACGTGAAAAGAAGAAAGGCATTGTCATGAAGGATAAAAGTAAACGTTTAATGGGCATGAATGTATATATCACGAACACGTCGCTAGAAGAAGTACCGACGAACTACGTGCATCCATTATATTCACTTCGTTGGCAGATTGAAATTTTGTTTAAAACGTGGAAGTCATTCTTTGAAATTGATGAATGTCAAAATATAAAAAGAGAACGCCTAGAGTGCCATTTATATGGACAACTCATCGGCATTCTCCTCTGTTCTTCTACGATGTTTCAAATGCGTCAGCTTCTGCTTGAAAAGAAAAAGCAGGAGCTGAGTGAATACAAAGCGATTTATATGATTAAAGATTACTTTCCATTACTGTTTCAAGCGATAGCCGTTGGCACAGAAGAACTTTTAAAAATTCTGCATCGCCTTTATCAGCTGCTCAAAAAAAACGGTCGTAAATGTCATAGGTATAAGAAGATGACCGTCTTTGATATTCTAGGGATTTTGTATAAAACGGCGGTGAAGCATAGACAAGCTGCCTAGCGAAAAAATCGCGTTTTAATAGGCTTCTTTAGCATGCCTACTTTTCTATCACTTGCTAGTTTTGAAACAAGGATCATTTCATAACTATTAAATTACTTGGTTAGCTTGATGGGCATGGGGTGGTACCCCTAAACCCCAGAAGGAAAAGAAGAGTATAATTCCTTTAACGTACAAGGAGTTCCATATATCATTGTAAAAGATC
Source organism: Bacillus sp. JJ783 (assembly GCF_036963225.1). Lineage (NCBI taxonomy): Bacteria > Bacillati > Bacillota > Bacilli > Caryophanales > Bacillaceae > Bacillus > Bacillus sp. JJ783. The sequence goes on from NZ_JBALMG010000174.1 coordinate 15,031, forward strand.
ATGAAAATAACACCCAAAAAATCAATTCTTGGATTCAGCACTCAATCATTAGAAGAGGCTATTTTATAATAATCATCCCCAAAAAAGAAACGAACAAAAATGTTCGTTTCTTTTTCATGGTGTTCAATGCTCAAGAAAACTTATAACCGCATAAATATATAGAACGACTAGAGCAAAGGCACATATTCCCATAATTATAATCGCTAGTGCGCTTTTCTCTTGTCTAAACCCTATAATTCCAAGAATAAATGCACTCAACATCGTTACCTTAAGCATATTAGAAAGGTTGGGAATTGAATATTCACTCAACCAGGTAGAGAAACTTACAATTGCTAAAAAAGAGAACAAAGTTAGAACAATAGATAATATATTAATGTGCTTCCCATACTTCAGTTGCATTTCGCTACCCCCTTTTCTTTTCATTAGTGAATAATAGGTAGATGACTATATTTTTATTTTATTCTAAATTTTCTTGAAAGTACACAACGAAAAGAAGAGGTTGTCCCAAAAGTAGCTGAATAGTTACCTTTGGGCAACCTCTTTTCTTTATTTTTTACTTTCCTCTAGTTTAGAGATACTTGCTTCTTTTTCAGGTAACGTATCAACAAAATCCTTTTGAGATTTTAATAGGTCAGATTGTTGTATCCAAGCCTTAAGATCATCTAAAGATTTACGGGCTTCTTTTACATCGCCAGTAATATCATTCATGTTCAACTTATTAAATGTAGCTAAAAATTCTTGTTGAATCTCACCTTGCAATGCATTGGCTTGCTTTGTTAATTCTGTATTTTCATCACTTTTTGCCTTTTGAACATTATTCATAGCTTTCCCGATTTCATGTTTATCAAAAGCATCTTGCGCTTTCTTTAAATTTTTCAAGTTCTTCACGTTCACGCGGAGACAATTTTTCTAGTAGGGGTACCACCCCATTATGCAAAAGACAAAAATCGGAAGACGATAGATGAAAAATAATAATTCCTTATTCAACTAACGAATGCATTAGTTGAACAACCTAAGGCTGCTTCGGTAGCCATTTTTTTGTACCAACTGGCAGTTTAGTTTTCAATATGTGAAAAGGGATTTCTAAGTGATTAATTGAATATATATTTATTGTTTACTAATTTTTGGGAGGTCCCTTTATGGGAGATAAGCTTTACTGTATTGCTACATATCAAGTTCTTAATGAAGAAAGACTAGGAGATTCACACGGTTCTATAATAACTTATAGTGATGCTGTGACGGGATCTCCTGTTAGTGAGATAGGGTATTTTTTAATTTATTTATTATAGTAACGTACCACGAAATTGCAACTCTCGTCCTCAAGAATTATTTCCTTGGGGTGAAAGTTTTTTTATTATGTCATAATTTAAAGTTTTTGAGAGGAGAAATTATATGAATCCTATTTTATTAGATGTTCCGTTACAGATAGAAACAGACAGACTAATTCTTCGAGCACCACTTCAAGCTGGTGACGGGAATGTAGTATACCAAGCTATTAAGGATTCAATTAATGAGTTAAAACAATGGTTGCTTTTATTCCAGTCAATTCCTACTGTTGAAGAAACGGAAATTATCCTGAGAAATGCCCATATAGATTTTTTGAAAAGAGAAAGCTTTCGCTATCTTATCTATCATAAAGGTACTAATGATTTTATTGGAACTGCTAGCCTTCACGGAATTAATTGGAAGATTTCTAAATGTGAAATTGGATACTGGATTAACACGCAATTTAGTGGCAAGGGATATATGACAGAAGCAGTAAGTGAGTTAACAAACCTTGGATTTCAGTTACTCAAATTTAGAAGGATTGAAATACGATGTGAATCTAATAACACTAAAAGTCGTACGATCCCTGAAAAACTAGGTTTTGAGCTTGAAGGGATATTACGTAATGAAGACCTTTCAGCTGACGGTAAAAAACTAACTGATACCTGCATCTATGCAAAGGTAAATTAGATTAAAATTTTAAGACTCAATTGAGTCTGTGTACATAGTTTATTCCCCTTCTAATTCATTATTGTGATTTGTTTAGAACTATAGTACATCAATATGTTTAAAATGAAATGTACTGAAATGGGTATATTCTATTAAAACAAGAAGATTTACTTCTCATAATAATATCAGTATCATATACAAATGTTACAATCATTTTATAAATAAATTACTTCATGAAGTTATAAAATTAGGACCGTACATATTAGACATATCTAAAATGTACGGTCCTTTTGTTCACTAGTGGTTCACTTATCTAACCTAAAGATAAGTATGTGGTCCTTTTACAATTTGAATTTCTTTTTAAGCTTCTTATATTTTCTATATGAACGTCTAACAATGTTTAACATGAAATACGGTATTTTAACAGGGAAAGGCAATTTATAAATGAAAGGCAAGTAAAATGTAAAATATGCCTTTTCTAGGTCTCTCCACTTACTATCTTCTTTTGTTTTTAAGAAATCAGATACATCGACTACATATCCCCTTCCGTTTTCCATCATCACATTTTTCCCGTGAACATCACAAGGAGTTAATCCTTGTTCCCTTGCATACTCTATAGCTTCATTAATATCAAGGATTACCTGCTTCGGAATTTTAATCCCCTTATGAATAGCATCGTATAAGGTAATTTCTTTTAAACGTTTCAATACTATGAAATTTCCCCCTTCATATATAAGCTTCGAATAAGAAGGATGATTTCCGATTCTTCGGTATACTTCTGACTCTTTTTCAATTCCTTCTCCTTCTCGCGCGTAAACTTTCACTACCCAATCTTTGTATTCTTTGTGCATAAATACTGCGGCATAATTACCTGTCCCTAAACACTTCCAAAGTCTAGGAATATCTTTAACTACTACAGGCTCGAATTCATCCTCACTTCTTATGCTTACCTCTTTTAATAATTCGTCCTTTATCAATCCCACAAAACTATTTATACTCATCATTCCCACTCCGGTTTTGCTAAGAGGGGTACTACCCCATACCCATCAAGTTAAAAAGTACATTCTTCCCTAATACGAAAAAAATGAGCAGACTTCACTAAGTAACTAACTTTAGAGAAATAAAATTTTCATTTAGGGGGGTACTTCAAAACCTTACAATGGATATTCTACGCAAATATATACTATTGATACAATAAGTTATGTTAACTTCACATGATTATATTATACAAAAACTCAGCAAATACCGTTACAAAAAGTGTACAATCCGTATCTACTCTCTTTAAATAGTTTATTGCGAATCTATTTTAAGGAGATCAGTAAATGGCATATTATGTAGGCTTAAATATATTTGTTGCCCCAAGTGCTAATAGTAGTAATGATAGACTTGCTCAAATGTTTATAGGAGCTCAAGACTATTGATTTGCCTATACCAATGAAGAGTATTCCGCAGATAAAATTGACTGTTTTAATCCAGATACTCAAGGAATTAACGAATGATTGGATTATTTTTTGCCTGTGGAAATAGATTAGCAGATGGAGAAAGCACTGGGTGCACTTCGTATGTACCGATTGTTCAGCATGGTGAAACAACTGATTTTCAAGCTAATATTGTTGTCCCTGATGAAGCAGATCATTTGTTACTTGCACATGAAATCGGACATGCACGATTTGCTAGAATAGTAGGGAACAATATAGAAAGCACAGCACCTTGTTGTCCAAATGATCCTACAGGTCATAGTAACGAAGAAAATGATCTAACGCTTCCGATAGTACCAGCCATTCCTAATCCTATTCTCACACAAGAAAAGGTATAAAAGCTCTGCAAAGTCCTAAAGCTTTTTATGTTCAATAATTAATATAAAAAAGAGGACAAGAAAATTCTTACTTCACAATTTTCTCTACTTATCAAGTAACATTAATAAATGAGGTACCGTCACATTCTCATAAAGCTAAGGTTCCACACTATTCGTTAAACAAAAAAGACCGTATCACTACGGTCCTTTTCTCTCTCTTATACAAACACTATGACTGTGTAACTTTATTAGAAACAAGTAATTTTCCAATACATATAGGTAACATATCTAATAGCGTTTCAAATGCATAATTTACGTCCAAACGCTCCGTCCATTGATGTGCATCTTTTCCTACCGGCCCCATATTTAATACTGGAACGTCAAACTCTTCTAATTCCTGAAGTGGAATCGAATAACCTTTATCCCATAATGGCATATTGTCTACGAGAGAACTCATTGAATCCAATGGGTTTTGTAAGCCTACATAGCTTAAATCTGAAATTCCTCCAAAATAATTTTGATTTTCAAATGTAATGCTATGATTATAGTGGGCATACTTTTCCATTTCTACAACTACCTCTTTAATTAAAGGATTGTTGCGTGAACTCACAGCTGGATAATACGGCGGAGCAAAGAAAAGTACAATCATCGGGGCCTTTTCTTTACATAAGATAGATAATTTGTCTACTAAATCAATGGTTACCGCACGATCATCTTTATCTTCTCTATTTTTTATAATATTAGATTGAATTTCATCTATTGTTTCTCTTCCATGTTGTTCAATTGCATAAGTGATAAGCTCTTCATACGTTAATACATTTACTTTGAGATTAGGTGGTATGAACGGATTATGCTTAGAAAAATGATACGCTCGCTCCTCATACGATTCTTCGATTTTCTCTGCTACTTTCGTTACTTTTTGACGTAATAATGAAACTACATCTGTCATCGTTTTTTCTAGTAAAAACAAGTTAAATAATGTGACAGCACGATGAGGAATTTGTACAGAATAATCCTCCTTTAAGTCTCTTTGAAGCAAGTTAGTTGGTGGTGGACTCGCTTCACCATCTACAATATCACAAAGGTCCGTATTCAACTCTAATTCTGCTGTTAATAATGCAGCCATATAACTCCCATTTAATCCTGCAAAAGGCTCGCCTACATGTGTCTCTTTTCCATAGCAAAGGAAACCAGGTAACACCTTACCAATAGAACCAGTATAAATATACTTATTTTGGTCACCAGGATGCCTTGAAAACATAGGCTCTGAATTTAGAACCGTTTTAAATTCTAAATCATGTTCTCTTGCTAAATCCAGTAATCTTGGAACAGCAGCCCTCATCCCTACAGAGTTCACTTCTTCATCTGGAACAGCCAATAAAAGAACATTCCCATCAAATCTTCCTTCACAAGCTTGCTCAACCATTGCCATTTGTAAAGCTAGACCACATTTCATATCCATTGTTCCTCTACCAAATAGCCAATCTCCTTGTTCTATATCTTCACGTACGTGATCTGGTAGCTCATCTTTATGAGAATAAAACATAGATGTTAACTTTTTAGGGTTAAATGCATCTTCTTTCCACACTCCGTAATCTTGTACATCTACAACATCAAAGTGGCTAACAAGAATTACGGTATTTTTCGTACTATCACTTTTCTTTACTAGCGCTGTAACAAAATATCTTCCATCCCCGGTCGGATTTTTTTGCAAATGATGCGGATTTTGTTTGAAATACTGTAAGTCAGATAATTGTTCTACAACAAAGTCTGGTAATATAACTTCAGCTTCTGAACCTGTAATACTAGGAATTTCAACAAGATTGCTTAATAATTGCACTAATTGTTCTTTTGATTGCCACTTTGACATATAAATCCCCCTATTTTTCCGCATTATGAAAATCAATTCCAATATATGAATAAAAAATGACGACAGCTATCAAAATTATAATTCTGATGTACTGCCGATTTTTATTGATATTTCATGAGCTGCTTGTTTTACCTTACTAATAAGAAAAGATAGTCGATCATCATTAATGCGATGACTAATTAACCCAACACTTAATGCTCCTACTACTTTATGATTAAATCCGATAATAGGTGCAGCTACTGAAGCTGTCCCTTCTGTTTTTTCACCATAACTCACAGCATATCCTTCATTTCTTATTTGCTTTATTTGATCGAAAAGAATTTGCTTTTGTTCTGGTAAAGAAGAAAGTAAATGTTCTACAATGTGTTCCATTTCATTCGTGTTCATATTGGCAAGCATCGTTTTATTTGCGGCGCCAATTGAAAGTGGAATCTGTTCCCCTAAGTTATCGATAACTCGAATTTTTAAAGGGCTATCAATTCTTTCAATGATAATAGAATGTGTTCCATTTGGAATGTTCAAATAAACACTTTCTTCAACTTCAGAGGCCAAACGCTTCATCACTTCTCTTGCAACGGATCTGTAGTCTACCTTCTCCAATTGACGTAATCCTATTTCCATCCACATTGGCCCAATCTTGTACTGTTTTGTTTCTGAAATTTGCGTAACTAACCCATGCTCCATCAAAGAGTTCAGTAACCTATGTACTGTACTAACCGGGAGATGTGTTCTATCAGCTATATCAGAAATAGCCCAATACTCTTTTTCATTTGTAGAATTCAGTAACTTAATAATACCTATCGCTCGATCAATGGACTGTACCATAACTCGCCTCAACTTTACTTGTAGTATGTTTAGCCTAATTCACTATCAATTTAACAAAAATTCAAACTGAAATCAATTAATTTATTTAATTTTCTAAAAATAGAGATATAACACTATCAAAAAAATGAAAACGTAAACAAAAAAATATTGACTTTTCTTTTTAATTATCTGAAAATTAGAACAAGATTTCACATCACGGAATACATTCCATAATACGGAAAAACATCAATCTTCATACTACCAATTATGAAAGTGAGGAAAACAATGACGCAAGTAAACAATACAAACAATGAATTAAAGCGCACGATGAAAGGTAGACATTTATTCATGATTGCACTCGGTGGTGTGATTGGAACGGGGTTATTTAACGGATCTGGTTATATTATAAGTCAAGCTGGACCTGGTGGATCCGTACTTGCCTTTATGGCCGGTGGATTATTAATGTATCTCGTTATGCTATGTCTTGGTGAGCTTGCTGTAGCAATGCCAGTTTCAGGTTCCTTCCAGGAATATGCCACTAAGTTCATCAATCCAGCAACTGGATTTACCATCGGATGGTTGTATTGGCTAAGCTGGGCGAATACGACTGGTCTTGAATTTACAACTGCTGGTATTACAATGCAGCGATGGTTTCCTGATATTCCTGTCTGGGTTTGGTGTTTAATATTTGGTGTTACAATATTCACTATTAACGCATTATCCGCTCGTAGTTATGCAGAAACAGAATTTTGGTTTTCAAGTATAAAAGTATCTGCCATTATCGCTTTCATTATTCTTGGCGGCGCCGCTATGTTCGGTTTTATTGATTTAAAAGGAAACGAACCCGCTCCGCTTCTTTCAAATTTCGTAAATCATGGTGGTTTATTCCCAAATGGACTTGCCGCTATTCTTTTAACAATGGTTACAGTCAATTATTCCTTCCAAGGTACAGAACTTGTTGGAATCGCAGCAGGTGAAAGTGAAGATCCAGCAAAGACTTTACCTCGTTCTATTAGAAATATAATATGGCGCACGATGTTTTTCTTCGTCTTAGCAATCTTTGTTCTCGTGGCTTTAATTCCTTGGGAAGAGGCAGGATTAACAAAAAGTCCGTTTGTTGCTGTATTTGATAATATAGGTATTCCATATGCAGCTGATATTATGAACTTTGTTATTCTTACTGCTGTTCTTTCTGTCGCAAACTCAGGACTGTACGCCGCAACTCGAATGCTTTGGTCATTATCAAAAAATGATATGGCTCCAGCCTTTTTAAAGAAATTATCATCACGAGGGATACCTCTAAACGCTTTACTCTTGACGATAGCTATTTCTGCTTTTTCTCTTTTGACAAGCGTTGTAGCTGCTGAAACGGTTTACTTATGGCTGATTTCAATTTCTGGAGTCATTACAATTATTGTTTGGATGTCAATTTGTGTTTCTCAATTCTTTTTCCGTAAACATTATTTAGCCGAAGGTGGAAAATTAGAAGACTTAAAATTTAAAACTCCACTTTATCCACTTGTACCAATTCTTGGTTTTGGATTGTATGGCATTATATTAATAAGTCTTATCTTTATCCCAAGTCAAAGACTAGGAATCTATTGCACTGTACCATTTATCATCTTTTGCTACACCTACTATCACTTTAAGGTTAAGAAAAGGATTGCTACTAACACTCATACAGAAACTAAAATTAGCGAAACTTCGTAATACTATGCTTAAAAGCCCGCACATTACTCTTACTTAATGTACGGGCTTTTATCATTCCTTCATTCATTTTCCCAGAAACAGTTCCCCTATTTTTTCTATACTATTGAAAGAAGTATTTATAGGCGTTTTGGATTGTTCAGGCGAACTTTGAGTTGAAGAATTATCCTCAAACGAGTCAGTATTGTTATACTCATTTGCTCGGACTTCAATTGTATCTTGCTTTTGTTTCTCAAATTCTGCGAAGGATGATTTCGGTATCGTTAATATAGTAAATACTACACCAGCAATTATGATTTTTTACTGTTCATAAGTTGCTGATTTTCCTTACTATTCCTGTTTTGTTTTGATATATTAAATACATACTACGTCACATTAAAAATTAAAAGACAGACAGGAGTTAAATACAATGATAAAAGGTTTCGGAGGAATATTTTGGAGAACTAAGAATCTTGATGTTATAAAAAAATGGTACAGTGAAGTGTTGAAGATTGAAATAGAAAATTGGAATGGGACTGTGATTAAACCCGAATTAGGAACTGAGACTATCTTTTCTTTCTTTGCCGAGAATGACAGTTATTTTCCTACAGAACAACAAGTAATGTTGAATTTCCAAGTACATAATCTAAACGAGACTATTCAGCATCTTGAACATATTGGTGTACCTCTTGAAAAGAAAGAAGAGATTAGTGAATTTGGAAAGTTTATTTGGATTAAAGATCCTGAAGGTCGATTGATCGAACTTTGGGAGAAATAGCGGATTATAATCATTTGCTATTAAGCTAATGGGTGCTTTAGTTCAATAAATAGCGGGATAAAAAAAGTTGATTCCTTTAAAGTGCACCTTCGTTTATTAGACACAGTCTAACAATCGGAGGTGCACTTTTTTATAGATTAAAACTTCTTAGTGTTATCCGTATTTTCCTGATTCTCCCCCTTGTCGGGATTGATTATCAAAATGATTATATTCATTGAATAATGCTTATTTACTCTAAAAGTTAGAATTAGAACCGATAATGACAGTAGCATCCAGTTCCTTGTTTCTAGCCACTTTCGTGGTAAGCCCAGCGCCAGTAAAGATTTTAAAGGCCTCGGGTGCCTGAACTTCGCTCGTCTCTATCAAAAGATGTCCATCCAAAGCTAACCAGAGTAATGCTTCTTCTGCCACTCTTCGCAGAATATTAAGACCATCTTTACCTCCGTCAAGCGTCACATTGGGTTCATGTAGGCGTGCCTCCCGGGGGAGAAACTTTATTATTTCGGTAGGAACGTAAGGTACGTTCGCAACTAGGATGTTTACATTTCCCTTAAGTGAGCGGGGTAGAGCTTTATATAAGTCACCTTCAAAAGCATGACCGCCAAAATTCATTACATTGCGACTAGCGCATTGTACTGCGATAGGGTCAATATCAACAGAATACAATTCAACTCGTCCCAAAGTTGCTGCCAGTGCTGCACCCACAGCACCTGACCCACAACATAGGTCAACAATGATATCGCTAGAACGTGACAACGCCTCTGTTTGATGAACAAGGAACTCGGTACGTTTACGCGGTACAAAAACGCCTCGATCCACTTCTACTCGTAAACCACAGAACTCCGTATATCCAACAACGTATTCCAGAGGTAAACCGTTGACTCGCATTTCTACCATTTTCATAAGGTCCTCGGGAGTTAGTGCCTCTGAAATAAGTAACCGGGTCTCATCTTCTGCGAAAACACAACCGGTGCTCCGAAGCTTGCTAACTATATATTTTTCCATTTTCATATCCAAAAAGAAATTTGTTTTATTCCCTATATTATCTCACCGCTTTTAATAAAGTTTGTTTGTAATTCAGAATTCGTTAAAAATAGCTGATATCCTTCTTGAAGGGTATTAAAAATATTGACTCGTAGCAGCGTCCATTCTTACAAATTTTTGCTGTTCTAACATGTACATTAAATACAGTATTTTACTTCAGTTTCCGTTCTATGCTGGAATTATGGGGATGATGATTGGAGTAAATAGTGAAGGGCTTTCGCTTGGAGGAGCTATTTCTACTTTCTTTATTAGCATTTCAAATGAAACCACATTTCCGCTCTTTACATTTTTAAGTGCTGGCATTGTAAATATTTTCGTTCCATCTGGAGGCGGTCAATGGGCAGTGCAAGCACCAATTATGATTCCAGCTGGCGCTGAACTTGGTGTACCTGCCGCGAAAACAGCGATGGCAATTGCATGGGGCGATGCTTGGACAAATTTAATTCAACCTTTCTGGGCATTACCAGCATTAGCGATAGCTGGTTTAGGCGCTCGTGATATTATGGGATTTTGTGTTGTTAACTTACTATATGCAGGATTTATTATTAGTCTATGTTTCTTATTTATTTAAACGAAAAGCTAGTTTTATACTAGCTTTTTTATATAATAAATCATTCGTTATCTATACAGCTTATTACCTTCCTCCACTCTACCTCTGCATGATTTAATGCTTCATATGTAAACAAATCTTCACACACTTTTTCAATCATATGAGGATTGTTCTTAAAGAATTTCCACTGCAATACTTTAGGAAGAAAATATGTTTCATATTCTTCACTTCCCTTTATTACCTCATCAACTTCTCTTTCACAAATCCCTCTTATTAAATAATCATTTCTTAATTGTATTTGAATTTGTTGAAACGTTTCGCTGTATTTCTTCAATTGGACTAAACAATTAATATACGTACGCAAAAGTTCGTCATCACAATTGCAACACTTTATAATACGATCTATTTCATTCATAATGTACGAGCCTTTTCTTCTATTTGTAATAGCCATTTTTCACGCTTCTCTAGTTTACTCGTTTTCACAGATTGAAAAACTGACCGTTTTATATCGCGAATACCACAAAAACGTAAAATCCCTCTTTTCATCATAATCCAATCTGCTGATCGATATAATAGTGCTACGTACCATAATGGTGAGTCTAACGTATTAATAACCCACGCCTTCTTTCCTTTAAATAAGCCTTTTGGTAATGACCCCTCATATTTATAAGCAAATCCAGCTACAAAAATACGATCGATAAATCCTTTTAAAATAGCAGGCATGCCCCACCACCATATCGGATATATGAAAAGAAGCATATCCGCCTTCTGCACTAATTCTCTATATCGCTCCGTCTCTTCTTCATGTAATAAATCACGTCTTTTTTTCTCTTCATTAAATACAAGCACTGGATCAAATTGTTCTCTATACAAATCAAGTATTGTAACAGAATGATTTGTTTCCCCAAGTCCTTTTTGCACATGCTCTAAAATTGCCCCGTTTAAGCTTGAAGGATTAGGATGAGCATATATAATTAGTACGTTCACTACAAAACAACTCCCTCTTTAGTTAATCTTTCCCCTTCTTTAACATCTTCTCTACAATTCGCACATTTTTCGAACTTTGTAACAAACGATTTAATACTGTTAGTAACTCTTCTTTTTCTAAACCGTTCAGTTTCTCTTTAACCGTACTCTCACCAGCACCTTGAATATCATACACAACTGCCGCCATATGCTTACAATAATTTTCATACGGACACTCACAGCTACTTTCTGCAAAATCTTCAAGATCAATAATCACTTCATAATTCCCTGCATTTCCAGTAACGAACGCAAATACTTTCTTGTCGTGTATTTCAACATCTTCTACATGTCCCTCTTCATAATATTCATATCCTCTATCTATAATGTACTTTGGAATCCATTTCATTATATCTTTTAATAAGTACGCATACATCACAATACCTCTTCCTCTAATTCCCTTTTGACTTCCAAAATCCTGCATGTTATTCTAATAACTGTCAAGTAGCGAGTCTACGTGACAAAACGACTGACACCTATTCGGCGGAGGTGTCTCTTTTCATTTGCAGCCGATATGAAGTGCCTCTTTCAGGCACATTCAATCTTTGACACTACACACTCAACACCATTCCCTGTATCAGGCTGCTTTAGCAGTCTTTTACGCTACATACTTCGTTATTTCAAGACAAAAAGAGAGCTTAGCTCCCTTTTCCCGCTTTATACAATACCCCTTTTTCAGCATAGCGATATTCATCATCAGCTAAAGTAATTTTCCCATCCAGTTTGAGTTCATCTAATAGTCTTGATAAATAAAATTGATGTAACATTTTTTTAGTGAATTTTCCTTCATGATGCGAAACGATATGTTCTTGAATATCTAACAATGATATTGGCTTATCTTGCTCTATCATATATTCATAAACTGTACTACGCAGTTTTACGTATTTTTCGAGTGTCACAGTACTTCGCAACCCGATACGATAAACTTAACTAAATCTATACAATTCAATCAAATTTACACAAGTTAGTGCTTCATCGTGTTCTCGCAACCCCGAAGGGATGAGGGGTATAACACTCCACACGAGGCAGTATCGTTACCTCCTATTATCAAGCTTTTATTTTACCCATCTTGATAAATTTATCGCAGCATTTAAATCCCTATCGTGATGGCTATTGC
>NZ_JBALMG010000175.1:0-1239 GCF_036963225.1 Bacillus sp. JJ783
TGGTTGAGTCGTTTTTGGAACCGTTTATAGTTATAAAAATAAATATACTCTTCAATTGCTTGTATTAAATCTGCTTCTGTTTTAAAATGATTCAAATACAACATTTCCGATTTAAAATGGGAGAAAAATGACTCAATACAGGCATTATCATGGCAGTTTCCTTTGCGAGAGTGGCTGCCAATGATACCTAAACCTAAAAGTCGTTTGTTGTAGGCGTGAGATGTGTACTGGAATCCCTGATCTGAATGGAGAATGGTTCCACGCACATCTCTTTTTTGTGCCAACATTTCAATTGTATCTAATACAAGTTCATTATCGTTGCGCTTGGATATTTTCCAAGAAACAACTTCGTTATTATAAATATCTTGTACAACAGAAAGATACCGAAATCCCTCTTGGAATCGTAGGTAAGTAATATCTGTAACAAGCGCTTCATTTTGTTGGCGATCTTTGAATTCACGGTTTAAAACATTCGGAAAAACATTGGAATAGTTCCCTTTAAAGAAGCGACGCTTCTTTCGAATAATAGATTGAATGTTGAGCTCGCTCATTAAGCGATATACTTTTTTGTGATTTATAAAATATCCCTCTTCCTGTAAAGCGATTTTCATACGTGGATAACCATATTCCTTGTGCCTTACGTGAATAGATTGTATTACTTTTTTTAATCGTTTCTCGGATTCTAGTCGCATGTTTTTCATACTTTTTGTATGAATCCACTTATAGTAACTTGAACGATGTACACCCGCAAATTTCGTAAGCCATATAACTGGATATTTCCCCTTTAATGATTCAATGATATGATATCTCACCGTATATTTTAGTGCACCTCCATTTACAGATTCGGATACTGCTTTTTTAAATATTCAACCTGTGCCTTATAGTAGTCACGTTCCTCTTCAATCGTCTTAAAATGAACGCGTTTGCCTTTTAGAGGATTTGATATACCTTTCATTCCACCATTTTTTCCACGAGTATCTGTAATTTCACCAAATTCTTTATATTTTTTCACCCAATTTTTTAGTTGTGTAGAGCTTCTAATCTGATATTTTTCCTTTATCATATTGTAACTTCCTTCTCCGTTTAAATAACTTTGAACAGCCGCTAACTTTAATTCTTCTGAATATGTAATAAATGTTGAACCTTTTTTAGTCATGAAAAATCCCCTCCAAGTAATAGTGTAACATCCATGTATGTACATGGTCTTTTTACACTGTCTACTTAAAGGGGATAATATCA
>NZ_JBALMG010000176.1:0-3026 GCF_036963225.1 Bacillus sp. JJ783
ACGATATCCTTTCTTTAGATAAACAACAAAATATAATAGGGGCATTTATTTTAGATGTTATTCCTAATTCATCGATACTGGATGTACTTCAAACTGGAGAAGAACAATTTGATCGCCAATTAAATATAAAGGGACAGGATGTTATTGCCAATCGTCTACCTATTAAAGTTAATCATAAAGTAACGGGTGTAGTATCCAGCTTACGCCTGAAATCTGAAATGGATCAATTAACAGCAGAATTGTCTCAAACGCGGCAATATACAGAGGCATTGCGGGCACAAACGCATGAATATAACAATTTATTATATACGCTTTCGGGTCTTATCCAATTAGAGTCGTATGAAGATGCTTTAGAGCTTATTCATAAGGAAACGGCAGTATATCAAGAGTTCGTTCAATTTATTATGAAACGAATTCAAAATCCATGGTTAGGTGGGATTTTAATTGGATTTTATAATAGGGCGCGAGAGTTGAAGATTGATTTTATGTTAGATCGGGAAAGTAGTTTAGAAGAGTTAAGTCCGCATATTGAGAGTAATTACGTTGTTTCTATTTTAGGGAATTTGATTACGAATGCATTTGAAGCAATTGAAAGAAATCACGAGCATAATAAGAAAGTAAGAATGTTTGTAACAGACATTGGAGAAGAAATATTAATTGAAGTGGAAGATTCAGGACAAGGTGTTCATGATGAAATAATTACAAGCATATTCTATAAAGGTTTTTCGACGAAAGCGGGCGAAAAACGTGGATATGGGTTAGCAAAAGTGAAAGAGTTAGTGGAAGATTTAAATGGAAGTATTGCGATTGAAAAAGGGGATTTAGGTGGTGCTTTATTTATCATTGCATTACCGAAAGAGAGAGGCGAATTGTAATGAATGAGGGGATTGAAGTATTGATTGTAGAAGATGATATTCGGATTGCGGAAATTCATCGTCGTTTTACTGAAAAAATTGAGGGGTTTAAAGTAATTGGAACAGCAACGACTGGGGAACAGGCGAAGGAATGGTTAGAGTTTGTAAAGCCGCAACTCGTTTTATTAGATGTATATTTACCTGACATGCAAGGGACTGAACTCGTCACATATATTAGGCATAATTTGCATGATACAGATATTATTATGATTACAGCCGCATCAGAGACGGATGTAGTGCGGCATGCTTTACGAGGCGGAGTAACAGATTATATCGTAAAGCCACTTACGTTTGATCGGTTTAAAACAAGTTTAGAAAGTTATCAAAAGAAGATTACGAAGTTAAAGAAAAATGCTCAATTATCTTCAGAACAGATTGAACATCTATGGTCTCAAAGAGGGGTGCAGGCAAATCAAATAGAATATGCACCAAAAGGAATCGATCCTTTAACGTTAGCAAAAATAAAAAAGCATATGTTAACTGTTAATGAGGAGGGAATTACTGCAGAGATGCTAAGTTCAATGGTAGGTGTAAGCCGATCAACTTCGAGGCGCTATTTAGAGTATTTGATCTCTGGAAAGAAAGTGCATGCGGAGCTTATATATGGAAGTGTGGGGAGGCCAGAAAGAAGGTATTTCCGCGTTTCTTCATAGGGGACTTTCACAACAATAAAAACAGTAGAGGATTACATTTCCTCTACTGTTTTTATTGTTTCATCTTATATTGGAATAATTCCAATTGCAATTCCAGTAATCAACATAACCATTGTCGTTCCAACAGCCCAAAGTAAAGTAAATCGTTGGTGTTCACCAAAATCAACCTTTGCCATACCGACTAATAAATAAGTGGAAGCAACGAGGGGACTCAGTAAGTGAACAGGTTGACCGAGTAACGAAGCACGTCCCATTTCTGCTGCACTAATTCCGTAAGCTGCAGCAGCTTTCGTTAAAATAGGTAATACACCGAAGTAAAAAGCATCATTAGACATGAAAAATGTGAACGGCATACTTAGTAAAGCTGTAATAATTGGAAGCTGGGGGCCAAGTGCATCTGGTATAAGAGTAACAACACTTTGAGCCATTGCATCTACCATTTTTGTTCCAGATAGAATACCTGTGAAAATTCCAGCAGCAAAGACGAGAGAAACAACCGCTAATACGTTTCCAGCGTGAGACGCAATACGCTCTTTTTGTTGTTCTAAGTTAGGGTAGTTAATCATAACAGCAATAGCAAAAGCGACTGTAAATAAAACAGGTAACGGCATAACTTCTAGTATGAGACAGACGAGGAGGGAAGCAGTTAATAAAAAGTTAATCCATAGCAGTTTCGGGCGTTTATGTATTTCAGCTTCAACTGTCGCAGCTTGCTCATCCATTGTTTGCATGTGTTTTAAGTATTGTACATCCATAATTCCTAAACGTTTTCTTTCTTTTTTTCCAAGATAGTAGGCAACGAAAACTACCCAAATTGCACCAGCAATCATTCCTGGTATAAGTGGTGTGAAGAGTTCTGATGCATCAAGTCCAAGAGCACTCATAACCCGAGCTGTTGGTCCACCCCAAGGTGTAAGATTTGTCACACCTGCTCCTAACATAACAACCCCAGCTAATATAAGTGGATTCATCCCAAGACGTTTATATAGTGGATACATTGCGGAAACTGTAATCATATATGTTGTTGTTCCATCCCCATCTAATGAAACGATAATAGTAAGGATAGCCGTACCAACAACAATTTTTAAAGGATCACCTTTTACAAATTTCAAAATTTTACTAATGACAGGATCAAATAAACCACTATCAATCATAATCCCAAAATATAAAATGGCGAACATAAGCATAATACCAGTAGGTGCTAACTTTTTAATACCGTCTAACATCATAGGACCCATATTTGCATAAAATCCACCAATTAATGCGAAAATAATTGGAATTAATATTAATGCTACTAATGCTGACATACGTTTAGTCATAATCAAAAACATAAAGACAAATACCATTGCAAATCCAAGTAATGCTACCATGTAATCTCCCCCTCAAAAAAATGATTGCGCTTTCAATATAAAACGAAAATTCAGATAAAAGGTTTTTTATTTATAATAAAAGGTTCAAT